>DASQNW010000185.1:0-12489 GCA_035644775.1 Chitinophagaceae bacterium
ACTGCGCCGCAGTGATCCGGCCAAAACTCGAGAAATTTCAAAAGGTTTTTGCTTCAAAACTGAAGAAGAACTAAACCTATTTTAAACTTCGGGCTTCTCAAAAAAGCAAACAACTATTTTCCTGCAGCCATTGCTGCCTTGCCACTGCACTTCTGTACAGGGAATTTAAATCTGTAACTTGTTGTAAACTATGAAAAAGCTTCTGCTCTTTTGTTGCTGCCTCTCCCTCTCCAGTTTATCATTTTCACAAAACAAACTCCCGGTAGTCCATACGCTTACGGAAGGAACAGTTACAAGCTTGAGAGGCCTGAGCGTGGTGAGCGATATGGTTGTTTGGGCAAGCGGAAGCAATGGCACTGTGGGCAAGTCGACCGACGGTGGTAAGACATGGAAATGGTTTATTGTAACAGGATTTGAAAAACGCGACTTCCGGGATATTGAAGCGTGGGACGCAGCCACCGCCGTAATCATTTCAGTAGATGCTCCTGCCTATATTTTGAAGACAAATGATGGTGGCGAGAATTGGAAAATAGTGTATGAGAATAAAACTAAAGGCATGTTTCTCGATGCTATGGAGTTCTGGAACGAACAGTCGGGGATTGTGATTGGTGATCCTATTGATGGAAAAATATTCGTTACCCGAACGTTTGATGGTGGAAATACCTGGCGTGATATACCGGATCAATACCGGCCACGGGCAGATTCTGGCGAGGCATTTTTTGCAGCAAGCGGCACTAATGTAAGGGCTCTTGACCTGGATGAAACAGTACTTGTGTCGGGCGGCAGGCGCTCACGTTTATACATCAGGGATCAATCAACCGATCTGCCGATAATACAGGGCGGGGAAAGTACCGGAGCCAATTCGGTTGCCGTTCTGGATAACGATAAGCGCAAGGGCGGGAATACGATGATTGTTGTAGGAGGTGACTTTAACCGGCCGACCTCCGACTCAGCCAACTGCTATTTCTCGAACAACAGGGGAAAGACCTGGAAGCGACCCAAACAACCACCGCGTGGATATAGAAGCTGCGTGGAATACCTGTCGAAAACACATGTGATCACTTGCGGCTTTACTGGTGTAGATTATTCGATGGATGGCGGCAACGTGTGGAAGCCGATTAGCAATGACTCGTACAATACCTGCCGTATTTCAAAAAAAGGAGGTACTATTTACCTGGCAGGTAACAATGGAAGAATTGGTAAAGTGGATTATGAAAGCCCTAAAGCAAAATGAGTTTATCGTTTGGACACTTGCTTTAATTCTTCTAATATCTCGCTCACCCACGGACGTTTTTTATAGTCGTCATTGAAATAACGGTAGGTAACGGAGCCTTCCTTGTTGACAATGTATATAGCCGGCACGGGCAGATTAGCTTTTGTCTTTTGCTGGTTGATGGCAAGAAGATCAGTGCCGAAGTTCTTGTAGCGGTTGAGTGTTCTTTCATCTACTACATACGACACCTGGTAAGCCTTTGCAATTTTTGCGTCCTGATCATAAAGGATGGGGAAAACAGCTTTCGTTTTTTCTATGGTCTTGCTGATACCATCTGGTGCTTCGGGTGTAATGGCAATGAGCTGCGCTCCTTTCTCTGAAATCAGGCTCAGTGAATCCTGAAACCTTGTGAGCTCCTTACTGCAATAGGGACACCAGTGGCCTCTGTAAAAAAGAACCACCACAGGTCCTTTCTTTCTGATGTCTTTCAACACAACATCTGCCCCGGATTGATCCTTAGCTTTAAAGTCGGGTGCTTTGGAATTTATAAATAGCCCTTCGGGTTTATCCTGCGATATAGCAGCGCCTGTCATCAAAAGCAAAAGGAAAGAAAGGAATAGCTTCATAAGAACGAGTTATCATCCAAAGTTAGATGCCATTTCCCGTTAAGACATCCTTGCAAAGACGATTAACAGAATCTTAGATGATGGGGGAACGGGCACTTGCGAAAGCGACTGTCAAGTTGCCGGTGGCCAGTTTCGGGTTGCCTGATTTGGGTCAAGAGAAACCATGAAAATTGATGCCTTCGCCAGACACCGGTGACCTGTAACGGGCAACTAGCAACCGGTTTACTTAATTCGTTGTAGCAAGACTTCTGAAATCAACTGACACCAGCTTGCTTACGCCAGGTTCCTGCATGGTAACGCCATAAATAACATCCACTGTACTCATGGTAGCTTTGTTGTGCGTGACGATGATGAACTGTGAGTTTTCGCTAAACTCGCGTATCATTTTGGTGAACTTGCCCACATTGGCATCATCGAGCGGAGCGTCCACTTCATCAAGAATACAGAACGGTGCGGGCTTGATCAGGTAAATAGCAAACAACAAGGCAGTAGCAGTGAGTGTCCTTTCTCCGCCACTCAATTGATTGATGCTGCTGGGCCGCTTACCTTTCGGCTTTGCGAGAATTTCGATGCCTGTCTCTGCTAAATTATCAGGATTCTCCAATATCAGATCGCATTGATCATCTTCAGTAAAAAGAGTTTTAAATACCTTTTGAAAATTTTCACGCACCTGGTTGAATGTATCGAGGAACTTTTGATTAGCTGTTGTTTCTACTTCGGCAATGGTTTGCAGCAGGCTTTGTTTAGCGCTGACGAGATCATCCTTCTGTTCTACAATAAACTCGTAACGTTTTTTCATCTCGTCGAAAGCTTCTATCGCGGTTGGATTTACTTCACCAAGATTCTCTAAACGCTTTTTCATTTTGTCTGACTTATCCTGCAACTCCTCAAGTGGAATGTCTCCTTTCCTGGGCTCATCCAAAATGTCTTCCAACCTGATTTTGAATTCGACATGCAAGCGTTCTTTCATACCTGCGAGCTGCAGCTTCACTTCATTCAATCTATCTTTCACCTCTGCAAGCAAGTGTTCTACAATTTCTTTTTCTTTCCCTTTGTGGCGCAACTCACTTTCTTTAGCACTTAGCTGGTTTCGAAAATTGTAATAAGCCTGGTCTGCTTCATTCAGGCGCTGCTCCTCGCCCGCCTTTTTTTTCATTAAAAGCACCAAAGCCTCTTCCACATCTTTCAAGGCAGTTTCAGATTGCTGAATACTGGCAGTGGTCTCCTGAAGCTGGTTGGTGTTGTTTTGCACCTGGGCTCTTAGTTCATTGAGCTGGTTCGACTTGAACTGCAGTTCCTGTTTTAGTGCGTTTACTTTGCTTTGCTGCCTCGTTAGTTGCAGGTTAGCATTGTTGTATTGGGCATTTACCTCGTTGTATTGAATCTCGATGTTTCGATAATCTGTTTCCGCATCATTTAATTGCTTTGAAAAAGAATCGAGTTGCTCAATTAACGACTTCAGCTCCGTGCGGGTGTTCCCAATGGATGACTGCGTTTGGCTTAGTTGACTGAGTAAATCTTCATGGCGCTTATTGAACTGCGTTTGTCCATGATGCAGGTTCTCCAACTTGTTTTGCAGCGAAAACAGCTGGTTATTGAACTGCTGAATCTCACGTTCCGTGTTACGGATCAGGTGTTCTTTGAGATCAGCATTGTATTGTATGACCTCGTTGTGCTTCTCTTTAATTTCATCGCTGTATTGCTTCACTACCCGCTGTTGTACAGCGATTTCTTCTGCAAGCTTCTCGAGATTCTTGACACGTCCAATTTTCTTTCCCTCAAACATGCCTACACTACCACCTGTTAATGAATACCGTCCTTTCACATATTTGCCATTACGCTCCAGGATGACCCAGCCGTTACTATTTTTTAAGGCGGCTTCATCGTCAGCAATAAACACATTGCCTAACAAACGTGTGGCTAATTTCCTGTACTGCTCGTCCACCTCAATCACTTGTAAAGCGGGGATCGTTCCTTCAGGAATGTGATCCTCCTTCAGAGCATCTTCGGACACCTTGTCCAAAAGAAAAAAGTTTGCTTTTCCCTTCTTGTTTTCATCCAGCAGATGAACTGCCTGCAGGCCTTCCTCAAGGCTGTTGACCACGTAATAATTTAGATAAGGTTCCAGAACGTTTTCGACCGCAGCTCTAAATTCTTCCTGCACATAAATGATATCCGAAAGGATCGGCGCCGTGTGGTTCCATCCCTTGTTGTTGTGCAAAAACTTAACGCTCTCGGGATAGCCTTCCATTTTATCGACAAGGCTTTTCAAAAGATCATGTTCGTTTTTCTTTGCATCGAACTTGCGCGACTCCTCTGCAAGCTTGGAGCGCAGACCCTCTAATGCAGATTGTGACGCTAGTATCAGCTCTTTTGTTTTATTATGATGTTGATGCAAGCCCTCCAGCTCCGCTGTTTTCTCCTGGATCTGTTTTGTTTTTGCTTCAAGCTCCTGCTGCAACTGCTCTATTTGCTGCACTCGGTGCGATTGCTCTTCTTCAAGGTGATGGATGGTTCTTTGCAGGTTTTGTATGGAAGTATCGGCTACCGCTACCTTCTTTTCGGCATCAAACTGGTTCCGTTGCACCTGTTGGTATGAAGAGCGGAGGTTGTTTAAAGCAGCCCGGTTTTCGTCTACTATTTTCCTCTTTGCATCTACCTGGCTGCGCAGCTCTTGAAGTTGGGAGGTAAAGCTGATCAATCCTGCTTCTTCCTCGGCAATCTGCTGCTGCGTGAAATTGATACTTTCTTCTAACCCGCTTACCTGGATCTCGGCTTTATTTAAAAATTCGGAGAGGTTAGTTTCCCGCTCCGCCAGGTACTGCAGTCGCTGAGAAGCAAGGTTCTTGTCGTTCTCTTTCGTTCTTACGTCCTGCACCAATGCATTAAATTGTTGCTGCAATCCATGGAGTTGCTCCTCCTGCTGAATGAAAGCTGTTTTTTCCTGTTCAATGGCTGCTTCCTGCGTGGCAATCTCCGCCTCCAGGGCCGTTTTCTTGTCGGTTTCGGTCTCCTGCTTTTCATTCAGCTCTTTGAAGGTGATATTAAACCCTTCCAGTGCTGCCTTTGCCAGTTCAATACTGATCTCCCGGTACTCCTTTTTAATTTCAAAATACTTCTGCGCCTTCTTTGCCTGGTTTTCCAGCATCTTTAGCTGGTTGTTGATTTCAAAAAGCAGGTCTTCTATTCGGGCAAGGTCTTGCTCAGTTGCATCCAGCTTTAGTTTTGCTTCTTTTTTCCTGGTTTTGTAGATTGAGATTCCTGCGGCCTGCTCAAGCATTCGTCGCCGGCTGTTTTCTTTATCCTTAATAAGATCGTCTACCATGCCAAGCTCAATTATAGCATAGCTGTCGGTAGATACGCCGGTGTCCATGAATAGGTTTTGTATATCCTTCAACCGGCACTGCACGTCATTAAGACGGTATTCACTTTCACCGCTTTTAAAGAACTTCCTCGTTATAGTAATGGTATTGAACTCAGTTGGCAGCAGGTTCTTTGTATTCTCGAAAGTGAGGCTTACTTCGGCAAGTCCGCTTGCGCTTCGGGTTTTGGAGCCATTGAATACCAGGCTCTCCAGGTTTTCAGACCGCAGGTGACTGATTTTCTGTTCGCCAATGACCCAGCGGATGCTGTCCACAATATTGCTTTTGCCGCAGCCGTTGGGCCCAACGATGCCGGTAATGTTCTCGTCGAAGCTTACCAGTGTTTTGTCAGCAAAACTCTTGAACCCCTTGATTTCTAAAGATTTTAAGCGCAATTTTTCGGCAATTTTATAACGGACAAATATAACAGAACGAGCCTAAATGGTCCGGCGATTTAGCTGTACGGCTGAGTCTGTTTTTACACGATTTGTACACAGCAGTTTTTTGAAATTTCAGCACCTCGTTTTAACAGGCTATATTATCCGGCTGTTTTGACCCGCAGGCACTAAAAGCTAATTTTGTTTGAAAGGACCAGTGAGATTGCTGAATAAAATGACTTTGCATGAAGAACATCAAGTTGATAGAAGTGCCGTCAGAAATTGGCGCAGGAACGAGGGGAGCCAGCCTGGGAATAGAAGCGATTAAGATTGCGGCACTTGACTTCATGAGCAACTTTTTCATTCACTTTCCTTCCGAAAAAATACCACATGAAAACAAACTCCTTTACGAACCTATCGAATCTCCCTACGCAAAAAGAATAAAAGGGGTCATCAGCATTTACCAAAAACTGAGCAACTCCGTCTGTCACACACTCAGAAACAATTTTTTTCCTGTAGTCCTTAGTGGCGATCATAGTATATCCGGCGGCACTATTGCCGGCATCAAGCTGGCACGGCCGCAAAGCAAACTCGGCGTGATCTGGATTGATGCACATGCTGACCTGCATACACCTTACACTACCCCCTCAGGGAATTTGCATGGCATGTCCCTTGCGGCCGCTTTAAACGAAGACAATATTGAATCTGCTGCCCACGAGCTTGATGATGACACTATCGATCAGTGGAACCAGTTGAAAAACATTGCCGGTATAGCTCCTAAAGTGTTACCAGAAGATGTGCTTATCATTGGATTGCGGGATTATGAGAAGGAAGAAAAGCACCTGATCGACAAGTACGGCATCAAGGTGATCACTACCAAAGAACTACGGAATAAGGGAGTAGAACAGATCATTAAGCAAACAAACCGCTACCTGAGCGACTGTACTGATATTTACATCTCTTTTGACGTAGACAGCCTGGATTCTTCAATAAGTAAAGGCACCGGCACACCGGTTGGCAATGGGCTTAGGGAAAGAGAGGCCGAAGACCTGGTGAGTAAATTGATGCAAAACCGCAAAGTTTGCTGCTTCGAAATCACGGAAGTAAATCCAACACTTGATAAGGAAAACCTGATGGCAGAAATAGCCTTCAACGTGTTGCAGCGAAGTGTGAACATATTGCTCATGAGCTGATACAACGATAAAGCTTACTGTGATGTCAGGTTACAGAAACTGGCATCATGAGAAAACTCGTGTTCATTCTTGTTTTTGGAATCCTAAGCTCCTGCAAAAAGGAAAACAGCCGAACTTTCAACGCTACAGTTCTTCACGAAATTGGATGTGCGGCTGATTCGCGACTCGTCATGATCGAGAACTTTAGCTTTCGAAAGCCAAGCTTTCTTTGCGAGGATCAGCCGCAGCTATCCGCATGGAATTGTTCAAATACAGTGTTCATCAAAAACCTGCCAGCCGAATTTTCAATAACAGGTAAAAAGATTCAGTTCTCCAGGTGGAAGGATTTTGGCCTGGATTGCGCCTCTTATAGTTTAGCACCACGCAACATCGAAGTTTATGATGCGAAAGCCCGGTAGCGCGATTTACTCAATCTGCGAAGGTTCTCTTAAGCCCTTCAGAAAAAGGAGTGACCTGGTAGCCAAGCTCTTTTTTTGCCTTGGTTAGATCGAAAATTGTACGCGGCGGACGTAAAGCGGGTTGCTTAAAAGTATCTGACGTTACCGAATTGATCAGGGACTTGTTCAGGTTGAGGTGATTAGCCACTCTAATTGCTAGATCATAGGGAGTGAACTGCTCTTCCCCAGAAAGATGAAAAATTCCCGTAGCTTGTTTTGCGGCAATACTAGCAATACCTGCTGCAAGATCCTCAACATATGTAGGCGTTCGGGTTTGATCGCAATACATATTCAACACCTTGCCGTTTTTGAGTGCTTCGGCAACATTGGTCAATATATTTTGCCTGCCGGCCTTCGGCTGACCGTAAACTAATATGGTTCTCACAATGCTCCACTTTCCCTTGTATTGTTTCACTGCTTCTTCTGCCAGCAGCTTCGTCTCGCCGTAATAATTCACCGGATCTCCAGGATCGTCTTCTGTATAAATCTCTTTATTGCCCCTGAAAACAAAATCTGTGGACACCTGAATAAAATGAGCATTATGGACGGAGGCGGCGGCAAGGAGGTTGATGGTGCCTTGCACGTTAGTTACATATGCTGCCTGCCTGTTTAGTTCACATTCGTCCGGCTTCGTCATGGCACCGGCATGGATAATAACACTTGGTCGGTAGTGATCGATTACTTGTGTCACATCCCCCTGCCTGGTGAAGTCCAGTTCGAGATAGTTAAAGCCAGCTTCATTAACATCTACGCGGGAGCTGCCTTTGCCAACACCGAGTACATGGTGCTTTTTGCTTAAAAGAAGACGGACAAGGTAGTTGCCCAAAAAACCGTTGACTCCGGTGATCAGGATGTTGTGCATGCTCAAAAATAGAGATGCTATTCAGTATTACTAAATTGTAAGATCGAAGGTTTTTAGCACTTCTTCATAAGACATCTGTTTCAACGCCTCCTGGGATTGGCTCTTTTCTTCAACTAGTGGTGTTGGTAGTACTATATACTGAAGTTGTATTGAGGAAGCCGGCCCTTTAGGTTTGCTACTGCCTTCTACTGAAAGTTGAATATCAATTTTATCGTTGGCGGCCTCATAGTTCCAGCTTTCTATATAACCGGGCTTTTCTTCCGAAGGAAGGAAGTTAAACGGTAGCAACATCGGCGTTTCTTCGCCCATTTCGTCGGCGAGCTGGTCACTCCATAGATTTCGTGCAAATACCAGAACTGTGGCATTGGAAAGCGGTACGTCAACGCTCCTGCTGTATCGCAAACCTGCGTTGCTGTTTTCAGCCGACGCTACCCAACCGTCTATACCTTCCCACGTCGAAACGAAGATTTTTTGATTTCCCGCTTGTTGCTGAATAGAAGATGAGCCGTCCGAAGAAGTTCTTACATCTTTTGTACATGCGAACAATAATGTAGCACAGAATAAAAATAAAATTACACTTCTTGCTTTCATGATGCTGACTTAGCTACCTGTGGAGAACGAATTCCATGCCGGGTGCAAAGATTCTTTCCAAGCTATAGTAAAGGAATGGCTCTTAAAGCAATCAGCAGAATTTGTGGCGGTAATACCTCAGAGCAGAATTCACTTTTCACATATTTCATCCCATTTTAAATGCATTATCACATTGCAGAACAATTTTCCGTCGCCTGATATTCTAAGAAAGAGCCTTGCTTCTATGGTCGCAATCATAAAGCGATTATAGTTGTGACAATACCTTATTTTTGGCGCGCCAAAAAAACAGAACTAACTGTACTACCATTCCGTTCGAAATAGATTAAGAAATGCAAAAGAAAGTTAGCCGGATTGCTGTACTGACGTCAGGGGGAGATTCACCGGGAATGAATGCAGCAGTCAGGGCAGTAGTTAGAACAGGATTATACAATGGCCTTGAAGTCCACGGAATTATGCGCGGCTACCAGGGTTTGATAGAAGATGATATTATAAAAATGGAATCCCGCTCGGTAGCAAACATCATCCAAAGAGGGGGCACAATCTTAAAGACGGCCAGGTGCAAAGAGTTTTATCAGCCGGAAGGTCGCAAGAAAGCATATGATATTTTAAAGAGACGAGGCATTGATGGCCTTGTAATTATTGGTGGTGACGGCTCTTTTAAGGGAGCTACCATGCTTAGTAAGGAATACGATATTCCCTGTGTGGGAATTGCCGGCACTATTGACAAGGATATTGTAGGGACCGATTTTACCATTGGCTTTGACACTGCGGTAAATACCGCTGTAGATGCTATTGACAAAATCAGGGATACTGCCGATGCACATGACCGCTTGTTTATTATAGAAGTGATGGGGCGTGATGCAGGATATATAGCATTGCATAGCGGCATTGCCACAGGTGCAGAAAGCATCCTTATCCCCGAGCGAAAAACCGATATTGAAGGAGTGATCACTTCCTTGCAGGAAAAGGAAAGGAGAAAAAAGCTCGTAAATATCATTGTGGTGGCCGAAGGAGATGAATTTGGAGGTGCAGACCAGGTGGCTCAGGCCGTGAAAGAAAGACTACCTCATATTGATGCGAGAGTATGCATCCTGGGGCACATTCAACGAGGGGGCTCTCCGTCCTGTCTCGACAGGCTCATAGCCAGCAGAATGGGATACCATGCTGTGGAAAGCCTTGTTGAAGGAAGGCATAACGTGTTCGTAGGTATATTAAACAACCGCATGAACTACGTGCCTTTGGAAAACGTTGGGAAAAAAAAGGGAAAGATCAGCGAAGAGTGGATGAAGATTGTTAAGATTCTTGCCAGCTGACAAAACCTCCGGAAGGAGGCTTTTTCATTTTGGCCAATATTAGAATAACAGAAAGAATAACATGTCTAAAAACATTGACAAGTACCTGCACAAGCAGATGGACCGCGAAGCAGGTCTTGAACACACGTTTCACAGAACCAAGATTGTAGCAACCGTAGGACCGGCTTGCAGTACTTATGAAAAGCTGTTAGAGCTGGTTAAAGCCGGAGTAAATGTGTTTCGCATGAATTTCTCGCATGGCTCTCATGAGGATAAGCTTGAAGTAATTGAACATATTAGAAACATCAATAAAACACAACCTTACAACATCTCTATTCTTGGCGACCTGCAAGGGCCAAAATTAAGAGTAGGCGATATACAGGATGGCAAACTGGACATTGTTCCAGGTGATATACTAACATTTACGTCGAGGGAAAAAGTCGTAGGCACTAAGGAAAAGATTTACGTCTCCTACCCCAACCTTAACCAGGATGTGGAAGTCGGTAACAAGATCCTCATTGATGATGGCAAACTGGAGGTGGTGGTTTCAGAAATTACTTTAGAAGGCGATGTAAAGGTGGTGGTTACTTATGGTGGGACATTGTACCCTAAAAAAGGCGTAAACCTGCCCGACACCAGGATTTCTTTACCCGCTATGACGGAGAAAGATATCATAGACCTTGATTTTGTTATTGAGAATGAGTTAGATTGGGTTGCACTTTCTTTTGTGAGAAAGGCAGAAGACATCATCGACCTGAAGAAACGGCTATCCGACAGAGGCAGCAACTCAAAAGTGATAGCTAAAATCGAGATGCCGTCAGCGATGGCAGATCTTCGGAATATTGTTGTTGAATCCGACGCAGTGATGGTGGCAAGGGGCGACCTTGGTGTGGAACTACCCATAGAAAAAGTTCCGCTCGCCCAGAGAGACATCATACGGAAATGTATTCACCGGGCGAAGCCTGTGATTGTTGCCACACAAATGATGGAGAGCATGATCGACAGGATAAAACCAAACCGAAGTGAAATTACAGATGTGGCGAATGCGGTTTTGGAAGGCGCTGATGCTGTAATGCTGAGTGCTGAAACAGCTACAGGCCAGCATCCGGCACTTGTGGTGCAAACAATGAAGAAAATAATCCAGGAAGTAGAACGTACAGAATACCGATACAACCGTGAGGAAGATTTAAAGCCTCAGATTAAATCACCATCTTTCTTAAGCGACGCTATCTGTTACAACGCTTGTAAGATAGCCCGCGATGTAGATGCCGATGCTCTCGTGGGCATGACCCAAAGCGGGTATACAGGATTTATTTTAAGCAGCTATCGTCCCAAGTCACCATTATATATATTTACCAAACAACGTTCACTGGTTAATCAATTAAGTCTTAGCTGGGGTGTAAGAGCCTTTTATTATGCGGAAGAAGAAAGTTTAGATGATATTGTCAACGACCAAATTGATATTCTGAAAGCTAGAGGTTTTTTGAAGACAGGTGATATAGTTGTAAATACCGGAAGCACCCCCGTGAATCTGCACTTGCCAACAAACGTGGTTAAAATAACCAAAGTAGATTAGAAGAAACAGGGCATGGTTTAATTCGAGGAGGTGTTTTTCTAAGCCAATCCAAACCTTAGCAAACAGATATATAATATACCTCCTACAGCAATCGATTGCGGTTCATTGAATGTTGCGAGGTTGATGCAAGATGTACGCTAATCAATGAAATAGCATAAAAGAACTCTTGAATTGAAGAAACCATAAATGATCTTCCTAAAAAACTTTTTCAGCTGAAGCATCTTTTCAGGACTTCCAGTTGCCTAACAATATCAATTCTTCCTCTACCCACAGAAACTATTGTCGCTATACACTGACCCGCAATTGCACCCGTTTCAAAAAATTAATGTGTAGGTACTACATAATGAACCATTTTTCACTAATATTGTTAATCGTTTTATAAACTCAGAATTCTGTTCTGATCACACTTAAACTAAAACACGGATTGCTATGCTAAAACAAATCCCAAAGCTAACGTTGCCGTTAGTTGCATTCCTTCTCTTGTTTCAAATTTCCTTTGCACAAAGAACAATCACTGGAAGAATTACAGACGCAGAAGGCGCAGGTGTGCCTGGCGTGACTGTAACTGTGAGGGGAACCAACACGGCCACCCAAACTGGTGCTGATGGTTCTTATACCATCACTGCTCCGGATAATGCTACCTTGGTTATGACCGCTGTAGGCTACACAACTCAAGAGGTGTCTGCTGGAAATGCAGAAGCGGTAACATTACAAACAAATGCTTCTAACCTAAACGAGGTAGTAGTGGTAGGTTACGGCACTGCCAGAAGAAGAGACGTGACTGGTTCTGTAGCTACAGTAAGAGCTAAGGACTTTAATAAAGGTGTTATCGTATCTCCAGAGCAGGCCATCCAGGGAAAAGCTGCAGGCGTTATGGTAATTAATAATAGTGGACAGCCGGGTGGTGCAACCACTATCCGGATCCGAGGTACTTCATCTATCCGGTCTGGTAACCAGCCG
>DASQNW010000186.1:0-7502 GCA_035644775.1 Chitinophagaceae bacterium
ACGACTTTTCAACAAATTCCGCATTGCTGATAATGTTTAAGTTAAACGAATAAATTATGCCCGTAATCTTGTAAACCAGCCCTGGTTCGTCTGGGCATTCAATAAGCAGTACATGAGAAATCATCTTTTAAGCTGATACGATGAGCGATGAAAATAAGCAATATCAGCTAACGTTAGTTGTATTGGCCTACGTCGTACCCTGCATCTACTGCGTGAAGTTTAACAGAAGGCAACAAGCTACAATGCTTACGGGTGAAGCGGTTCCGGCGTTATTATTTTAACTTCGGCAAAAGGTGTACGTATGGCAAAGTCAGTGTATATAGTTAGTGCGGCAAGAACTCCAATTGGCAGCTTCAACGGTGCCTTGTCTACAGTTCAAGCACCTCAACTTGGAGCCATTGCGATCAAGGCAGCCCTTGAAAGAGCATCTGTGGCACCGGAAATGGTTGAGGAAGTATATATGGGCAACGTGGTGAGTGCGAACATCGGGCAAGCACCCGCTCAACAAGCAAGCATTTTAGCAGGCATCCCGACAACGGTTAACTGCACCACTGTAAATAAGGTTTGCGCAAGCGGCATGAAGGCTATCATGTTGGGTGCTCAAAGCATTCTGTGTGGGGATAATAATATTGTGATTGCCGGTGGCATGGAAAGCATGAGCAATATTCCATATTACCTGGAAAAAGCACGCACCGGATATCGGCTGGGACATGATAAGATTATCGATGGCATCATACGCGACGGCCTCTGGGATCCCTACAAAGATTACCACATGGGAAATGCTGGAGAGTTGTGCAGTACAACTTATAAAATCAGCCGCGAGGACCAGGACAATTTTGCCAGGGAAAGCTATAACCGTGCAGTGAAGGCATGGGCGGCAGGCTGTTTCACCGACGAAGTTGTTCCTGTAGAGATAGCTGGAAAAATTCCTGTAACAGTTTCAGAAGACGAGGAATTTAAAAAGTCGAATTTCGATAAGATGGGTTCTTTAAAACCAGCTTTTACAAAAGAAGGAACCATCACTGCTGCCAACGCTTCAAAAATTAATGATGGAGCTGCGGCTGTGGTTCTGGTAAACGAGGAAAAGTTGAAAGAGCTGAAGCTTCAGCCGATTGCTCGAATTGTTACCTATGCAGACGCCTCGCAGGCTCCCGAATGGTTTACCACTACCCCTGTGAAAGCAATGCAAAAAGCACTTGACAAATCAGGATTGAGCGTTTCTGATATTGATTACTTTGAAGTGAACGAGGCATTTAGCTGTGTGGCCATCATTAATGCTCGTGAGCTGAACATTCCCACGGATAAGCTAAATGTCTGGGGCGGCGCAGTGGCACTGGGGCACCCCATCGGATGTAGCGGAGCCCGGATAAGCATAACGCTTGCCTCCATATTGAAGAAAAACAATAGCCGGTATGGTATGGCAGGAATCTGCAATGGAGGAGGAGGCGCAAGCGCTCTGGTACTCGAAAGAGTGTAACCGTTGCCGCCACCTATTTTTACTGCACCTTTTGCAATCGAAGTCTTCTTGTAAGCTGTATCAGGTTTTACTGTGGCCATACTTCAACCGAAAAACAACAATAACACAGTTTAGCAACACAGAGAAGGAATTGGTAACAATCAGCGGCAAGTCGTCACGCATTACTCCATAAGCAACCCATAGGCTTAAACCAGAAATTAGCACCAGCAGCATAATCAGCGATACATCGTCAGCCTTTTTTTCTTTTATTATTTTTATTAGTTGGGGAAGCATAGAGATAGATGTCAATATACCTGCTGCCATACCTAACAATTGTGTCGTGTTCATTATAAAATAATTGGTGAGTATTAGTCCTGCGCTGGTTTGTTTCTCTTTAGGTTTTATGGCTGTACTCTGTTAATTTTGCCCGGCCTAATTCTAAACAATTTACATGAGACAAATTCCATTCCGTGAAGCATTAAGAGAAGCAATGGTAGAAGAAATGCGCCGCGATGATCGTGTCTTTTTGATGGGTGAAGAAGTAGCCGAATACAATGGCGCTTACAAGGTAAGCCAGGGGATGCTCGCTGAATTTGGACCTAAGAGAGTTATTGACACGCCTATCTCCGAATTAGGGTTTACAGCAATTGGCGTGGGTGCTGCACAAAAGGGTTTACGACCTATTGTGGAGTTTATGACCT
This sequence comes from Chitinophagaceae bacterium, assembly GCA_035644775.1. Taxonomy (GTDB): domain Bacteria; phylum Bacteroidota; class Bacteroidia; order Chitinophagales; family Chitinophagaceae; genus Flavisolibacter. The sequence goes on from DASQNW010000186.1 coordinate 2,158, forward strand.
GGAACTTCGCAGTATTGGCATTGGATCAAATACTAAATACAGCTTCTAAAATGTTGGCCATGAGTGGTGGTCAGGTTTCATGCCCCATAGTGTTTCGAGGCCCAAATGGATCTGCAGGGCAGCTAGGTGCACAACACTCAACAGCTTTTGAATCTCTATATGCAAACATTCCGGGACTGAAGGTTGTGTCGCCAAGCAATGGCTACGATGCCAAAGGTCTGCTAAAGCAAGCCATACGCTACGAAGAAGATCCCGTTTGTTTTATGGAAAGTGAGGTAAGCTATGGCGACAAGTCTGAAGTGCCGGACGAAGAATATTATATCGAAATCGGAAAAGCAGACGTGAAGAAACAAGGTAGTGACGTAACAATCGTTTCGTTTAACAAAATGATGAAAGTAGCGTTAGGAGCTGCAACAGAACTCGAAAAAGAGGGCATTAATGCTGAAGTGATTGACCTGCGGTCTATCAGGCCACTGGACTGGATGACTGTTTTGGAAAGTGTGAAAAAAACTAATCGTCTTGTTATTGTCGAAGAACAATGGCCTTTTGCTTCTATATCATCCGAACTAAGTTACCAGATTCAAAAGGAAGGATTCGATTACCTTGATGCGCCTATTCGCCGTATAACCGCTGCGGATGCGCCTTTGCATTATGCTGCAAATCTTGTGGCACTGGCCTTGCCTGATGTGCCGAGAACAGTGAGGCTTGTTAAGGAAGTTATGTACCTAAATAAGTAGTTGGTAGCTGTGTAACACACTCCCCGAAATGAGGAAGCCTGAAATTTAGTTGTCTTTATCTGGTGCAACACACTCATTTTCAATGTAGAAAAAAGGCAGAAAAATCAACCAAATAAGTTTTTGTTTTTCGGTTTTTACTTGCATCTTTGTCATGGTTTTTCATAGGATATTGGATTTTACACGAGGCTGGATTTCTATCCGGCCTTTATTTTTTCTCCCCCTCTAGCCGCACATTCTTTTAATCATTTACTTTGCCTCCGTTTCAACATCCATCTATGGCGAGTATTCTTATTATTGATGACGAGAAAGCAATTCGAAAAACCCTCTCAGAGATTTTAACGTTTGAAAATTACAAGGTTGAAGAAGCACCAGATGGTGAAGAAGGACTGCGCAAGTTTCGCGAGAAAGTTTACGACGTAGTGCTTTGTGATATTAAAATGCCGAAGATTGATGGATTGGAGTTTCTGCAAAAAGCTGTTGAAACTAACCCCGACGTCCCCATAATAATGATTTCTGGCCATGGCAACATTGAAACAGCAGTAGAAGCGGTGAAAAAAGGCGCATACGATTTCATACAAAAACCTCCGGATCTAAACAGGCTGCTTATCACTATTCGCAATGCTATGGAGCGTAACAGCCTTGTAAGCGAAACAAGAGTGTTGCGTAGAAAAGCCAACCGCGTACAGGAGATGATAGGTGAATCAACAGGAATTAAAAAGATCAAAGAAACAATAGAAAAAGTAGCACCTACAGAAGCACGAATTCTGATCACCGGTGAAAATGGTGTAGGCAAGGAACTCGTTGCACGCTGGGTTCACGAAAAAAGTAGTCGGGCAGAAGGGCCTCTTGTTGAAGTGAATTGTGCAGCCATCCCTGGTGAGCTGATAGAAAGCGAGCTTTTCGGTCACGAAAAAGGGTCGTTCACATCAGCCATAAAACAGCGGATTGGCAAATTTGAGCAGGCAAATGGCGGTACCTTATTTCTTGATGAGATAGGAGACATGAGCCTTAATGCGCAGGCAAAAGTGTTAAGAGCCCTTCAGGAAGGTAAGATCACCAGAGTAGGGGGTGACAAGGAGCTAAGTGTAGACGTGCGGGTAATTGCGGCCACCAACAAAGACTTAATGAAGGAAGTGGAGGCAAAAACCTTTCGTCTTGATCTCTACCACAGGTTAAGTGTTATTCTCATTCATGTGCCTTCGCTGAATGAACGACGCGAAGACATTCCCTTGCTGGTTGATTGGTTTCTCGAAGACATCTGCAACGATTATGGCGTAGCGAGGAAGGTGATATCTGACGATGCATTGCGATTGTTACAGCACTACAACTGGTCGGGCAATATTCGCGAATTGAGGAACGTGGTTGAACGCCTGATTATTCTTTCGGGCAAAACGGTGACCAAAGAAGATGTAAAAAGCTATGTACTACCTAAGTAATTACTTCGGGGTTTGCAACGGTATCCTGCTTCGTTATAAAGTCATAAATCTCTTGATCAGTCCTAAGTATCCTGAGATTGTCCGCTTTCGCTTCCATTTCAGTGGCGACGGACCCACTAACAACTATAGTTTTGGTTGGAAAGCTGCGGCAAATATCCATGACATAGTCCCAAGGCTCCTGACCAGTAAAATTGGTGATCAGGTGAAAATATAAATAATGCACAGCCGCCCTGCTAACCTGTTTCAACATCTCCTTCTTGACATTGCAGCCAAGGTAAACCACACTCCAGCGGTTTTTTCGAAGTAAATAGTTCAAATAAACAAGTGGCAGTTCGTGGTGCTCACCCGCTGGCGCGAATAAAACAATTGTAGGATCCGATACAATAAGTGGTAGCTTTTCTGTTTCTGCAATAATCTTGTTTTGAATGATAGCACTCGAAAAGTGTTCTTGTGCGGGAATGATATTGTTCGTCATCCATAACAATCCTACGCGATTTAGAAACGGGTAGCAAACATCAGTTACAGTTCTTTCAAAACCTATTTTGTCAATCAGTGAATTCAATATACCTACGAACCTTGTTTCATTAAAATCAACGGCTGCTTCCGTCAGTTGCAGAATAAAGCTTTTATATGTTGTGGATGTTATCTCGTGTTGCGTTACGTGGTGGGCAATTTCCTCCTGGTTCAAAGCCGCTATTCGTGAAATCTTCCAGCCGTTGTGGTATAAGAAAGCTACGCGTAAAAGTTGTTGGAGATCTTCGTTTTCGTATATGCGGTGTTGACTCTCTTTTCTTTTTGGTACAAAGAAGTCGTAACGTTGCTCCCAAATTCGCAGGGTGTGTGCTTTAATGCCACACAAGTTTTCTATATCCCGAATGGTAAAATGCTGCATTTTTTGTGTTGCTTTTTCCGCTCGTGTACTTTAGCAAAACTTTGCGATGTACAGGTTGCTTTAGGTGTTTAATATAATAAATTTGACGGCTTTAAATACTATCTCATGCCGCTTTCGCATATACTAACTGTTTACCTCATTTCTTTTCTCATAGTTTTTCTTCCTTCTTTCGGTCTTGCAAAGATGTTTGAAAAAGCCGGTGTGGCCTCATGGAAAGCATATATCCCGTTTTACAATACATGGGTGATGCAGGAGCTTGCAAAGCGTCCTAAGCATTGGGTGTTTTGGCAGTTTATTCCTGTCGTAGGGTGGTTTATCAGTCCGGGTATTTTTATTGAATTTGTGAAGCTTTTTGGAAGATTTGGATTGGGAGACCACACGTTAGCAGCACTGTTTGCTCCGTTTTATTTTCCCTACCTGGGTTATTCTGATAAAGTGCGATACATAGGGCCAGAAGGTGCTAAGCACTATCACAAACCAGGGTGGAGAGAATGGGTAGATGCAGCAGTCTTTGCCATAGTAGCGGCAACATTAATCAGAACGTTCATCTTCGAAGCGTATGTTATTCCTTCCGGGTCTATGGAGAAAACACTACTCGTTAACGATTTCCTTTTCGTTTCTAAGTTCAGCTACGGTCCTCGTATTCCTAACACCCCTTTGTCCATACCTTTTGTGCATAACTACGTTCCCGGATCAAGCAGTAAGTCGTACAGCGAAATGGTAAAGCTTCCTTACGTCCGCTGGTTTGCATCACCGGTCAAGCGTGGCGATGTAGTGGTGTTTAACTTTCCTGCAGGCGACACAGTTATTAACCGTCCGGAGTACCAATCTTTTTATCCCTATTACCAGAAAATAAAAGAGCTAGGTGGTGGTGATGAACAGAAGGGTAGAGAGCTTTTAATGAGCGATCCTGACGAATATCCACTTGCAATACATCCCCCTGATAAATCGGATAACTATATCAAACGTTGCGTAGGAGTGGCCGGAGATCTTTTACAGATAAAAAACGGACAGGTGTTTATCAACAACCAGCCGCAGGATATGCCTTCCAAATCGCTGATGCCTTACCTCGTACAAACTAATGGGCAAATGCTTGATGAGAGTGTGATGAAGGACGAGTATAATATTGACCTCACAAACCCTGATCATTACCAGATCGTCAGCAACAATATATTCTTAATGAACTTAACCAGCGAAGCTGTGGAAAAGCTGAAAGCAAATCCTGCATTTAAGCTGACGCCGCAGCTCGAGGATTCTGCCATATATCACCCCGCTTTTTCTTCGTACGTAATTCAGCAAGGTTGGACAATTGATAATTACGGGCCCTTGTGGATACCGAAAAAAGGAGCGTCTGTTCAGCTTACACCAGAAAATTTTGCTATTTACGACCGGCCAATAAGAGTGTATGAAGGCAACGATGTTAAGATGCAAAACGGAAAATTTTTCATCAACGGTAAAGAAACCACTTCTTACACTTTCAAAATGAACTACTATTGGATGATGGGAGATAACAGGCATGGCTCACAAGACTCTCGCTTTTGGGGGTTTGTACCTGAAGACAGGATCGTTGGTAAAGCCTGGATGATCTGGTTCAGCTGGGAAGGCGGTCCTCGATGGAACCGGTTGTTCAGAATTGTTCGCTGATCTTGCCGCCAACAAAAAACCTGCTTAACAGAAAATAAGCTATGAAGGAAACCAAGTTCGAATTTAACTACACGGTTTACGAAAGCATTGACGAACTACCTGAAGACAAGCAGCAGCTGCTTAGTAAAGCCCGCGAGATAACTGCGCAAGCCTATGCTCCTTATTCAAAGTTCCAGGTAGGTGCAATAGCCGAACTGGAGAACGGACAGTTGGTGCAAGGCAGTAACCAGGAAAATGCATCGTATCCAGTTGGCTTATGTGCTGAAAGGGTGTTGCTTGCATCTGCATCTTCATTATATCCGCGAATACCAATCAAAAAAATTGCAATCTCATATACTAGCGAACACCAGAAAAGTGATCATCCTATTTCGCCCTGCGGCATATGCCGTCAGTCTTTGCAGGAATATGAAGGCAGAATTAGCCAACAAGTTCAGTTGATTTTGGGTGGAATGGAAGGACCCGTTTATGTAATTGATAGTGCCAGCCGACTGCTGCCACTTGCATTTACAAGTGAAGAGTTGAGATAATCTAGCTCAAAAATTTCCCGATCTGAGTCACTGAAACAAACGACTTTGCTCAACGCCAGCCTGTATTTTCAGCTCATGTTGTAGTAACCAGGTTTTTCTCCAAATACCG
>DASQNW010000187.1:0-7094 GCA_035644775.1 Chitinophagaceae bacterium
GGCTGGCAGTGGGGTATAAGGCTTTTAAGGCAGCCCTGTCCAACCCAGTTAAAAGCTTACGCACGGAATAGTAGGGCTTAAAACATATTACGCATGGCAACATGTTTATTAAGAAATGAGAGGGAAGATCTCTATACCACGCACAAAAACTTGATCATGAATAAAATGAAATGGTTATTGTTTCCAATGCTCTTGCTCATACTTCAAACGCAGGCGCAAACGCTTACACCTGATTTGCAGGATAAAAGTCAATGGACAATCATTAACCGGTCTGTAGAACCGACAAACGAGAACGGGAAAAATGGAATCCGGTTCAGCGAAGCTGGTGGAGAAGGTTTCATGATCCTAAAAGGTGTGGAGTTTGGTAGCGGCACCATTGAATTTGATGTAAAAGGGAAAAATGTTGTGCAGCAAAGTTTTGTTGGGATTGCATTTCATGGTCAGGATGAAAAGACGTTCGACGCGGTTTATTTCCGCCCCTTCAACTTTCTCAATCCGGATACGGCAAGGCGTAGAAGAGCAGTGCAATACATCTCCATGCCCGCTTACCCCTGGGAAACCCTTCGTGAGAAACACCCGGGCAAATATGAGAACAAAGTAGACCCTGCACCCAATCCGGATGATTGGTTTCATACAACTATTGTCGTCGACGGCAAAAACATTTCAGTGTACGTGAATGGTGCAAAACAGGCTTCCCTGCAGGTGGAAAAACTTTCAAACACAACGAAAGGTGGTTTGGCTCTTTGGGTGGGAAACAATTCTGGTGGAAGCTTTGCAAACCTCACAATTACCCATGCAGCACCTTCCGCTGCAACAGGGCAACACCGTGTTCCATATGGCAACAACCCAGAAGCTGGTAAGTACGTGAATGTAGGTGATGCAAAACTTTATTATGAGGTCTATGGCAGTGGCAAGCCGCTGGTGCTTTTACACGGAGGTGTCTATGGTTCCATTGGTGAATTTCAAAACTTCATTCCAAAGCTGGCGGAAAACTTCCAGGTGATTTGCCTGGCGACGCGGGGGCATGGAAAATCTGAAGCTGGGAAAGCCCCCTTTACCTATAAACAACGGGCGGACGACGCCTATAAACTAATCCGAAGCATTACACAAGACAGCGTTATCGTTCTCGGTTTTAGCGACGGTGCCTACAGCGGTTTCAAACTAGCTGCATTGTATCCGCAAGTGGTCAAGAAGCTTATTGCAATTGGTGCAAGTGATAACCCAAAAACTAGCGCTCCCCGGAAGTTTAATTATACTGCTGAGAGTTTAATGAAAACTGATTCAGCTTTTTTTGCTAGCCGTTTACAACAGATGCCGGAGCCGAAACGGTGGAATGAAGTTCTGGGTAAATTGAGCAGGTTGTATAACGAGGACTATATGAGTACGGAAACCTTTTCTAAAATCAAATGCCCGGTACTGGTAATGAGCGGGGACCGCGACACATATCATACAACAGAAAAGGTGGTGAAATGTGTCAGGGCTATACCCAACGCACAACTTTCGGTTATCCCGGGCTGTTCGCACGTAGTTTTCTTCTGTAATTTCCCCGCAGTGTGGGAAGCAATAACGCCGTTCTTACGATAATCATTTAAAGGCATTGATTGTAGCGGCTTTAGCAAACTGCTGCCGTAGAGCAGATAAACTTAATGCCCCTACATTAAAAAGACACAATAACCCCCATAGATTACATTTCACGGACGAATTGAAAGGAAATTTGCCGAAAGCGATCTTTACCACAAAAACTAATCGTTAAAAAGTATACACCAATCTGTAAATCGTATAAAAGCCAACTAGCTGTTCCACCCCAACTTTGCATCATCAAACTTAAAAATGAGCAAAGTAATTTTAATAACAGGCGCCAGTTCTGGAATAGGTAAGGATGCCGCCATTCAATTGATCAAACAAGGACACAAAGTATATACTGCTGCAAGAAGAATAGAAAACATGCAGGAGCTGAAGCAACTGGGTGGTCACCCTTTAGCTATGGACATCACCAACGAAGCTGATATCCGGCAAGTGGTAGATACCATAGTTAAAAGCGAGGGACGAATTGATGTTCTTTGGAATAATGCAGGATACGGCTTGTTTGGTGCTGTGGAAGATATTGCTATTGAAGATGCAAGAAGGCAGTTTGAAGTAAACCTGTTTGGCCTCGCCAGCATCTCACAAAAGGTGCTGCCTTACATGCGGAAGCAAAACACTGGCACCATCATCAATACGTCGTCTATGGGTGGTAAGATGTACACGCCATTGGGAGCCTGGTATCACGCCAGCAAACATGCGCTGGAAGGCTGGAGTGACTGCCTCCGATTAGAATTGAAGCCGTTCAACATTAATGTTGTTGTGCTTGAACCGGGTACTATAACTACAGAATTTGGTGATGTGATGTATGGACCCATGTTGAAGAATTCAGGTGAGGGTGCTTACAAGCAGTTAGCACAAGCAATGGCAAAGGCTACCAGGAAGAATTATGAAAAAGGTGCCGCTTCACCTGCGTCGGTAATATCAAATACCATATTAAAAATTATTAACAGCACCAAGCCAAAAACAAGATACAGAGTAGGTAAATGGGCAAAGTCATTGGTGTGGATGCGATTGTATATGGGAGACCGTATTTTCGACAGAGCCATCATGAGCCAGGTGAAATAACGTCGGCTTCGAATACCCCCAATACTTCAGCAAACTCCAAGGTAAAAACAGGCATGACTCCAAATGAGTACCGCAGTTCTCGTCAATAAGGCAGCTTTTGATGGACCTCGATGCCCTTCAAATTGCTATTGCCGCAACAGCAGATCAACATATCATTAAAGGCTATAAGTATGTGCAGGGCTCTTATAGATAGGCAAAGTAATTGTATAACATAAGCCTTTGTAGTAGGTTTTGGATAGTGAAAACTCAGAAGCAAATGAACAGCATTAGTGAAATAGCATTTAGAAATGATTTTGTCGAAAATTTTCCGGGTGATAATAGTGGCGACACAAAGCCAAGGCAAACACCGGGAATGTTTTATAGTAAGGCACCGCCGACTCCTGTCAGCAAAGTATCACTGCTTGCCTGGAGTGAAGAGCTGGCAGAAGAACTGGAAATGGCGAAACCCGCTGAACAAAGCGAGATTGATGTTTTGGGAGGCAACCTGGTTACGTCATCAATGTATCCGTACGCTGCTTGCTACGCGGGGCATCAGTTTGGAAATTGGGCGGGGCAGTTAGGGGACGGCCGTGCGATCACGCTGGGCGAACGTAGTACCTCAAAAGGGGAGAAGTGGGAGCTGCAATTGAAAGGCGCAGGACCAACGGCCTACAGCCGCAGGGCAGATGGAAGGGCCGTGTTACGATCGTCGGTAAGGGAATACCTGATGAGCGAAGCCATGCATTTTCTTCGTGTACCTACCACCCGGGCCTTGAGTCTCGTGAGCACGGGAGACCCTGTTTTGCGGGATATGTTTTACGACGGGCATCCGGCCTACGAACCTGGCGCCATTGTGCTTCGGGTAGCACCGAGTTTCTTACGTTTCGGAAATTTTGAGATGCTGGCTGCCAGGGGCGAGGTTGAATCGCTTCGAAAGTTGGTAGATTGGACAATAACCAACTATTACCCGCACTTAGTCGGAGAGGATAAACTGTTACACTGGTATAAGGAAGTTGTAGACCGGACGGCGAAGCTGATGGTAGAGTGGATGAGGGTGGGTTTTGTTCATGGCGTCATGAACACCGATAACATGTCTATTCTCGGGCTTACCATCGATTACGGCCCTTATTCGATGGTGGATAATTTTGATCCTCTTTTTACTCCAAACACTACCGATTTGCCGGGACGACGTTATGCCTTTGCAAGACAACCTTCTGTAGCGAAATGGAATCTTGGTTGTCTTGGTGGTGCCATTCTTCCTTTGCTTAAGGGTCAGGATGAATTGCTGAAAATAATCGACAGCTATGACGATACATATTGGTTTGCATTTTATTCCATGATAGCAAACAAATTGGGTTGGGATGAAGTAAGGAGTGAAGACCTGCAGCTGGTTTCTGATCTTGAAAAGATGCTTGCCGCTGTGCAACCCGACATGACCATTTTTTACCAACTATTGATTGACCTTCCTCAGGTTCAAAACAGTAAAGAAGAAGTCCTCAAACACTTTCAGAATGCCTTCTATGAGGAACCAGATGAAAATAAGGTAGTGCTATTCTTTGATTGGGTGCAAGGCTATATCAAACGACGAGCAACAAACACGATAAACCCTAAAGAATCGGTGAAACGAATGCAGGAAAATAGTCCGCGATTCATATTGCGCAACTACTTGCTGCATGAGGCTATTGAAGACCTGCAACAAGGAGATGACAAGTTGTTTGTGAAACTGCAGCAGGCGTTAAAGGAACCTTATTCTAACCGCCACGATGAATTTTTCGAAAAGCGTCCTTCATGGGCGAGCCAGAAAGCAGGTTGCTCTATGTTGAGTTGCAGCTCCTGAACGGTTACCAATTCTTTTTATTTATGTATGTTCTGACAGGGGTTGGCTTCCGCTGCACAGCAACATTCTAATTGAGAGTTCGAATGGTTTTACCTCGGGATGGATCCTCGTAAGATCCTTATTTCTTCGTACCAAAGCTTTTGGGTGGCATTGGACTTAAGTTGGCCGGCGGCCCTGCTGGTGATGCACCTTCTTTTGTAATTCGCCAGATTACCCCTGTGCCAGGTACCGGTTGTGGAAATGGTCCTGCACCACCTACTTCAAAGCCTATAACACCAATGTCAACAACGTATAGTGCTTCACCATCAGGAGAAAACTTTGCTTCTACGGGATGCCTCGGACCTGAAGTGGTACCTATCTGAGAGATGCTTGGCCCTACGGAGCGGTTCGAAAGAAATGGCTGTGTTTCTTTCGTGGCCGGATCAATACGCACCACTGTATAGCCCGTGGTAATTGAATCGCCGGTGATGGGCGTACCCGATCCAAACTCGGCAACAAACATGTGTCCTTTGAACCCAAACGCATTGCTCGTGCTAAAATCCAACTTAGTAACAGAGACGTGTTTCGGCCTTACCAGCCACGGTTGTTCTACCGGTGGATGACCTTTCATCAGGAACTTCGGCCTTCGTCCACGGTGTGGCGTGAACTGCGGATCTGTTACCGGTATGCCACTGGAATAATCCGGAAAGCCGTACCATCCGCCTTGCCGCACCTGAAAGATGTTATCCTTTGCATTAGCAATGGGTCGGCTACCAGTTTCATCATAACCGTTATCTGTTACATACAGGTTACCATCTGGCCCCCACAGAACACCGAAAGGGTTTCGCAAACCCCACGCGTATGTTTCGAGTCCTGAACCATCAGTATTCATGCGCAGAATAGTACCACTCGCTTTTGTCTGCCCCTTAACGACACGCTTTCTTTCTCCAAAAGGCTGAAAAGCACGGGTACGCACCAAAAGCGATTTGTTTTTATTCCGGTTGAACACACTCGTTACAGCATAGGCTACGTTTATTCCAAGCCGGGTAAGTCGTCCTTGTCTTGCCAGCACATTGTTTGGCTGCGGAGTGAGAAAGCTTTGTCGCGTTAGCCGTATATCTTTTGCCGGTACATCGTGTACATCCGGCCACAACAATAGCCAGAAAAAGGGGTAGGCATTACTTAAGTCTACCACTCCCGAGTTCGTTGCGGTGCCCTGTCCAAAATAAAGTTTGCCGTCAGGTCCTATCGTCATTTGATTATTGAAGTGAGTGCCATAACTCGGCAGGCCAGTCACCAGATCAGTTACCCGGCCATCATTTTCTACAGCAGAAATTTTCCCTTTGTGCGAAACATATACACGTCCCCTGTGCCACAACAGGTCTGTTATAGGTCCGTTGAAATCTTTTGCATACCTCGTGATCTGACCGTTAGGCGCAACACGCAGAATGGTAGCCGGTGCAAAAGGATCACCATACACATAACCAGCTTCGGCCACATACAGATTTCCGGCATCGTCAAATTCTACGCTTGTAGGCCAGATGAGGTCCTTCATAAATACTTCTGCTTTATAGCCTGCCGGCACCACTGCCGAAGCGGCATCTGGCTCGGGCACTTTTGGCATTTCTTTCGGAAAAATACCTGTCGGTACAGAAGGTTTTATGATAGTACAACTGGCAAGAAAAGAAACTAATAAAAACAAACAGAGTTGACCGGCTATGGCCATTTTCGCCGCATGCAAAAAGGAGTTCATGAAAACGATTTAATCTGATAACAAACCTGATATAAGATGTGTTGTGCCAACACCTCTAACGAGGTACCGAAATCTTTTGTTTTAAAAAATCAGGCCAGCGATTTCTTCCTCTATAGCATGCTGAAAAGAAACTGGTTTTCGGGACTTTGCCATAGAAAAATGATCACCAGTAAGGGCAGAGATGAATTGTTTGACTTGACGGACAAAGCCGAGAACAGGGTTAGCAGGTTAAAACATTTAATTCTTTTGGCTTGCGAAATCAGAATAGTTACCTAACTTTGTAATACAAAGTACTTTTTCAAACTTTCACTTAATGAGAGTCAGTTCTAAAATGGAGCTATAGTTCACCAGTAGCCACAGAGTTGACGTGAAACTGAGTATTACTTAAAAAAACAAACATCATGCTTACACAAAACAAAAGGCTGGTCGGGATCGTATTAAGCGTAATGCTTCTTTTGCTCGTACCGTTAGTTGCGATGCAGTTCACAGATGAGGTGAATTGGAGCTTGTTCGACTTTTTAATAGGCGGGTTCCTCTTGTTAGGCACCGGCCTACTCTGTGAATTGGTGATAAGAAAGGTGAAGAAAACTAGTCATCGAATTGCAATCTGTGTTGCAATTTTAGCAGCGCTGATAATCATTTGGGCTGAACTTGCAGTGGGCATTTTCGGCACCCCTTTCGCAGGCTCGTAATCAGGTGCCGATCCTCGAACATAACTAAGTTTCCGTTACTGCGTAGGCTTCAGGAGAGACTATAAAGATCTCCTGGTATAAATCAGGGAAGCGATCAAAAAGAAATTGGTTTCTTTTTCTTGTAACGTCTCAAAGCTTAGGAGGATCATTATTGAAAATTGAGTAGACACTAGTTCAGCACTGCCTGTGTGCCTGCTATTCTCAT
>DASQNW010000188.1:0-3244 GCA_035644775.1 Chitinophagaceae bacterium
TACAAAGCCTTCAGCATTCCAGATTAAGAAAGGAATAGAAGTGGCCATTGGAATACTTGCTATGATCAGTAGTCCTAAAAAAGTATTTCTGGTTCTTATATCCGGGTCTGTCTGTTTCCATAAATAAATAAGGTACAAAGGCAGGCAAAATATTGCTATCTGCTTTATTCCCAGCGAGAGGCTAAACATAAGCAGGGAAAGTTTGGGCCTGTGACTCAGAAGCGTGAGTGAGAATAGTAGAAAAAAAATCGCTGCAAACTCGAGTTGCTGAACCTTAATTATATAGATGCTCCATCGACCTAGCAAGATTATCAAAGCAGCTGCAAATCCTAGTGTTATTAGCCCTCTGCGACTGAAGAATTGTAGTATTAAAGCAACTATCCCCATTTGAAAAATAAAGGAAAGAGGTCGCCACATATAAATCCAATCTTCGAATCTTGAAAAGCCTAGTTTATGTAGCAGTGCTGAAAGTAGATAAGCTACAGGAAAGTAAGTGGCATATTTATCATTTACTCTCATATTGCCTGCAAGAACTCTGGCGTAAGGGTTCTCACCGCTTATGATTCTCTTCCCCTCCAGCCATATATAGTAGGTATCTTCCTGCAATAGCGCCTTCGGAGGTATCCGCCAGAATAAGAAATTGAGTACAACGCCAGCAAGAGCAAGAGCCAAAAACAGCAGGCAAAAAGTTTTATCACGATATGTAGTTCTTAGGGTATGCATATGCAATTCGAGGCTGCTAAATACGTAAAAAATATTTAATGCATCAAGCTTCAGCAGGCGCTAACTCGAAGGCAACTTAGCTGGCGAATATCACAGGCATGTGCTGAGCACAACAGAAGTAATAAAATGGGGAGATTACTATTCGTCTACCTTTTATCCATCAATTCATCTTTTCCTTTTCTGAAGAAGATTGCTTCTGCTGCTAAAACTGCAATTTTGCTCTCATATGGCTTCCTCACGCAATGCCGCAATCAAGTTTATTTTCTTTACACTATTGATTGATGTCACAGGCCTTGGACTTATCATCCCTGTGCTCCCCTCCCTCATCGAAAGCATGATAGATGGTGATGTGAGCGAGGCTTCCAAATGGGGTGGGTGGCTCACCTTTTCCTACGCAATTATGCAATTTATATTTGCACCCATTATGGGTGGGCTTAGCGACCGATACGGCCGCAGGCCTGTGCTGCTGGCGTCGCTACTTGGCTTTGGTGCCGATTATGTACTGCTGGCGCTTGCACCTTCACTAGGATGGCTCTTTGCCGGCCGCATTATAGCGGGCATCACTGGTGCAAGCTTTACGACAGCCTCCGCTTACATTGCCGACATCAGCACAGATGAGAACAGGGCACAAAACTTCGGAATGATTGGCGCCGCTTTTGGTTTAGGCTTCATCCTTGGCCCTACACTTGGAGGCCTGCTCGGTGAGATGGGAGACAGGGTGCCGTTTGTTGTGGCTGCAATTCTAAGCTTTTTGAATGCATTATATGGCTATTTCATATTGCCTGAATCGCTGCCGAAATCAGCCCGCCGCGGCTTTCAGTGGAAACGTGCTAACCCTTTGGGATCGTTATTGCATTTGAAAAAATTTCCTGGCATCGGGGGACTTATCTTGTCGCTGCTACTCGTATACATTGCCGGCCATGCAGTGCAAAGCAACTGGACCTTCTTTACAATAGAAAAGTTTGGCTGGAGCAAGAAACTTATCGGTATTTCTCTTGGAGTTTTCGGCTTGCTGATAGCATCGGTGCAGGCAGGATTAATCAGGGTAGTAACACCACGCCTGGGAAATGAAAAAACAGTTTATATCGGGCTTGCATTCTATACCGCGGGCATGCTACTGTTTGCGTTTGCGATAGAAACCTGGATGATGTTCTTGTTTATGATCCCTTATTGCCTTGGCGGGGTAGCGGGCCCCGCCTTGCAGGCCATCATATCCAGGCAGGTGCCATCCAGCGAGCAGGGAGAATTGCAGGGAGCACTCACGGGTCTGATAAGTGTCACGTCCATCATTGGCCCTCCGGTAATGACCAACTTATTTGCTTATTTCACATCGGCGTCAGCGCCTACCTATTTTGCCGGAGCTCCGTTTCTGTTAGGGTCGGTTTTGTTCTTAGTAAGCACAGTCATAGCATTCAGCAGCCTCAGGGGGGAAAAATATAAATCAGCAAGGGATCGGAAGACAGTAGCACCTGAGCTCCGGCAGCCGGACGTGGCATCATAAACCTTTATATGAATTCACACCAAAAAGATGAAAGCACAGTGCGACTTATCGTGAAAGGAAAAGTACAAGGTGTTTTTTACCGGGCCAGTGCAAAAGAAGAGGCGAAGGCGTTGGGGTTGAGAGGCTGGGTTAGAAACACACCGGAAGGACATGTGGAGGCGGTGGCAACCGGGGAACACCAGGCCCTCAGCCAGTTTATTGATTGGTGTAAAAAAGGACCGCCGAGTGCACAGGTGACTGTTGTTGACATTATACCAGAGGAGCTTACACAGTTTGAGCGGTTTAGTGTATTAAAATAAAAAGCACCGACTTGCGGTGCTTTTTATTTCCTGCCAAACCAAACAAGGCTATCCTGCTTCACCATCAGTAATCTCACTTCCCGCCTGACTGGCATCATCCTGATTATGTTGAATGTCCGTTTCCTGAATATTTTCGTTGGCTCTTGGATTTGGGTTGGAGGCCATCCTTTGTTCGCCGCCCTGTGTCGGCTGTAGGCGCACTTCTTCGTTTACCTCTTCTTCACTCTGTGGATGATTATAAACGTCGTTATTCCTTTGTTCTTTCATAATGTATTATTCAGGTTATGATAAAGCCTCTTGAAGAATAGTGGCTACGTCAATCTTTTTCAGGTAAGGCTCAAGTTTCTCTGTATTTGTAAATCCGGCAAACCACGCCACTTTGTTATATCGGCTTAAGAAAAATACCTCAACATAGAATGTCTCCATATCATACAACATCATTCTTAAAGGTGGGTCTTTTCTTTCTCCAAGGAAAACTCCCTTCTCCAAGACTGCGGTTTGCTGCTCATCGTGGGACAGCGAGTTGAACATTTCTAAAGTCATAATAGGCGCTTGTGCGATTTGTAAGACAAACACGATGCCAGTGGGGTTGTATGTTGAAAAAGTTGGAAATGCCAGCCGCTTAACTACCCTGGAAAGTTGAATCCATATACAAGAAATCCACAAATTGAGAAAAAAGCTCTCGTTGTCAGCCTCACGATCTGTTGTTTAACATTAAATG
>DASQNW010000189.1:0-4130 GCA_035644775.1 Chitinophagaceae bacterium
GCTGATTGAAAAAGAATTACAACGCAGACGAGAAAGATAGAGTTCGCTCCTTTAATATTCACAAATTTTCACCAGCTCAGACAAGTGACCGCGAAGAAGGGGTTTCGTTTTTGGTCAGGCGTTCTGTTCTTTATAATTTTCGTGCTTGTATTGTTTTTATAAACCCGTCTTCATGCAACAATATCTCGATCTTCTTCAACATATACTGAAAAACGGAACTCAAAAGAGTGATCGTACAGGCACGGGTACCATAAGCACTTTTGGATACCAGATGCGTTTCAACCTGCAGGAGGGATTTCCATTAATAACTACTAAGAAATTGCATGTGCGAAGCATAATACACGAGCTGCTGTGGTTTCTTAAAGGCGAAACAAATACTTCTTACCTTAAAGAGAATGGAGTGAGCATATGGGACGAATGGGCAGACGAAAGGGGGGAGCTTGGCCCTGTTTATGGAAAGCAGTGGCGCAGTTGGGAAGGTGCTGGAGGTAAAACTGTAGACCAAGTCTCTGAACTTATTCAGCAGCTTAACAAAAATCCTGATAGCCGTCGTTTAATCGTAAGTGCATGGAATGTGGCAGAGTTGAGCGATATGGCTCTGATGCCTTGTCATGCGCTGTTTCAATTCTATACGAAGACTTCAGATGACGACGGCAAACGTACACTTAGCTGCCAGCTCTATCAGAGGAGTGCTGATGTTTTTCTAGGAGTACCGTTTAATATTGCTTCCTACGCATTGCTTACCATGATGGTGGCGCAGGTTTGTGATATGGTACCCAGGGAATTTATCCATACGTTTGGTGATGTGCATATCTATAGTAACCACATAGATCAGGTGCAGCTACAATTAACACGCAAGCCTCTGCCGCTTCCCCAAATGCGCATCACACCGTCAATAAATAACATCTTTGATTTTACGTACGATGATTTCAAATTAGAGAATTACCAATTCCACCCTGCCATAAAAGCTCCGGTAGCCGTGTAATTTTGTCATCAAGCTTTTAGCGAAACAATCCAAACAGTAGCCTTGACAATAAGTTTACTACTTGCAGCAGACGAAAACAACGTGATAGGAAAGGACAATAAGCTTCCCTGGCATTTACCTAACGACTTGCGCTACTTCAAAAACCTGACCTGGGGCATGCCGATTGTTATGGGGAGAAAAACCTTTGAATCCATTGGTAAGCCTTTGCCAGGCCGGCAAAATATAGTAATCAGCAGAAACGAAACATGGAGTTCACCAGGTGTGGAGATAGCTCACAATATAGAAGATGCGAGAGAGATTGCTGCTTCTATTGATGTTAGTGAGATCTTTTTCATCGGTGGTGCAGAAATTTTTAATGGTGCTTTGCCGAACGCGAATCGAATTTATCTCACGCGGATCCATTCCTCCTTTGACGGAGATGTTTTCTTTACATGGGGCGACCAGGACCAATGGATGCTAACAAGTTCAAAATCTTGTGAGGCCGATAAGAAAAACCCGTATCCACATACTTTTCAGGTGTGGGAAAGGACCCCGTAAAAATTACCAGTTTACAACACGTGTACAGCTCACTTCGATTAGTACAAAAGTATATTCGCTACTACCTGCATGGGGCAAATAGTAAAGGGCATGGAATTCATTCTCCTTTTGTTTTTGATTTTGTGCTGCACGTATTGAACAATAAAAGCGGTTATTTTCCTCTCTCGTGTATTCACTCTCTGAGAGAAAGGATGAAAAAAGACATGGAGATGCTGTCGATCGAAGATCATGGTGCGGGTTCCAGGGTAGCCAATTCAAAGAGCAGGACAGTTAGCAAGCTGGCAAAGACAGCAGTAAAGCCTGCAAAATATGGCGAGATGTTTTATCGACTCGTGAGACACTACCAACCACAACTTATCGTAGAACTGGGCACATCTCTTGGGATCACCACAAGCTACCTCGCTTCCGCTCAACCTAATGGCCAGGTGATCACGATTGAGGGCAGTAAAGCCATTCATGAAAGGGCAAGCAAAAATTTCGAAGAACTTTCGATGCGTAACATCAAAGCACTCCATGGCAATTTTGATCATGTACTGCCAGAGGTGTTGAAGGAGCTTCCATATGTGGACCTTGCCTATATAGATGGCAACCATCGGTATGAACCCACCATCCACTATTTTCATCAGCTACTTGCCAAAGTAAATAACCACTCTATTCTCGTCTTCGACGACATCCACTGGAGTACCGAAATGGAGCAGGCATGGCATTACATCAAACAACACAAACGCGTGACAGCTACTATAGATGTTTTCTTTTTGGGCTTTGTTTTTTTTAGAAACGAGTTTAAATCGCAGCAGCATTTCACGATTAGATTTTGATTGAGGTGATGAAGCTAACTTTGCTTAAATGAAGCTACCTGAGGAGTTATTGCAGTCGCTGGACAGCACGGTTGGTTTCAACAGAGATTCTTTTATAGAGGCGCACAACTCTGGTTCGCCGGTGACATCAATCCGTATCAACCCATTCAAAGTGCCGGCGCCAATGGCACTACATCTCCTGAGTGATTCTGCAATTCAAAGGATACCGTGGTCAGAATATGGATTTTATCTTTCCAATCGGCCTTCTTTCACTTTCGATCCACTATTTCATGCCGGTTGTTATTACGTTCAGGAGCCATCAAGTATGTTCCTTGAACAAGCTGTTAAGCAAGTTACAGACCTTTCAATGCCCTTGAAGGTGCTTGACCTTTGTGGTGCCCCTGGCGGAAAGTCTACGCACCTGCAAACACTTATTTCTGCAGACAGTCTGTTGGTTAGTAATGAAGTGATGAAAACACGGGCAGGTGTACTAAAGCAAAATATCATCAAGTGGGGATGCCGAAATGTAGTTGTTACCTGCAACGATCCGCAACACTTCAGAAAATTAGAAGG
The DNA here is from genome assembly GCA_035644775.1 of Chitinophagaceae bacterium. GTDB lineage: Bacteria > Bacteroidota > Bacteroidia > Chitinophagales > Chitinophagaceae > Flavisolibacter. The sequence continues at coordinate 2,893 of DASQNW010000189.1, forward strand.
GTTTTTCGATTTGGTTGTGATAGATGCACCTTGCAGCGGAAGCGGTTTGTTCAGAAAAGATGCAGAGGCTATCAATGAGTGGAGTTTGGATACCGTCGCCCTATGCTGCGGTCGCCAGAAACGAATTGTCTCAGACGCCTTTGCTGCATTGAAGCCAGGTGGTGTGCTTATTTATTCAACTTGCTCATATTCGAAAGAAGAGAATGAAGAGATTGCCGATTGGGTGGTAAGTGAGTTTCCCATGGAAAGTATTCCCTTGGTAATTGACAATGCTCAAGGCGTAGTGGAAACTTCTTCGCATGAGCAACGAGCAAAAGGCTATAGGTTTTATCCTGACCGTGTACACGGTGAAGGATTTTACATGTCTTGCTTTCTAAAGACGTCAGGTGAGGAGTGTAACTTTAAAGCTGTGAAGATGGATGCTGCAAGTAAAAAAGAAAAAGACATCATAGCGCCCTGGCTGCAACATACAGACAGCGTTTTCTTGAAAGAACATTTTATCTACGCCCTTCCGGAAACGCTTGTTGAAAGCTATAGTGTAGTAAAGAAAGCTTTGAATGTGCAGTATGCAGGGGTTGCTATTGGTGAAATAATGAAGGAGAGACTTGTTCCGGATCATGCACTTGCACTGTCTCATCTCACCTCAGACCTTACAGCGGCAACAGAGCTTGACATGGAGACAGCGATTCGATATTTACAAAAAGCAGATATAGGTTTAAGTACTACTACAAATGGATGGCAGCTTGTAAATTTCCAAAGTTATAATCTCGGTTGGATCAATGCACTTGCAAACCGCGTAAACAATTACTATCCAAAAGAATTGCGAATATTAAAGCAACAGGATCATTCCGCTTCTCGGAAATAATTTTCATATTTGTAAAACACCTAAATTGCTGAACCCTTCCTCATTGTGCAAGAGGATTGGAAAATGAATATCCCAAATGAGAAAACTTTTACTTGCTGCCATATTATGCTTTTGTTGTGTTGCAGGCTTTTCACAAGCGGAGCTGATAATTCAGTCAAATGAAAAAGGGATGTACATCAACCATGTTGTAACTCCTAAAGAAAACTTCTATTCACTTGGTCGGCTCTATGCAATATCTCCACGCGATATAGCTGCCTTCAATGCCCTCGATATGAACAATGGCTTAAACATTGGTCAGACAGTAAAAATTCCGCTGAACATCACCAATTTTTCTCAATCTACCCAGGTCGGTGCTCCGGTATATTACATCGTA
>DASQNW010000190.1:0-11242 GCA_035644775.1 Chitinophagaceae bacterium
CTTCTGGCCACGTGTCGTAGCCCGGCTCACCGGGATGGGGAATAGTGCGAAATACCCATGCTAATCTTCCCGTTCTTATATTAAATGCCTGAATATAACCTGGAGCGGCATCAGAACCTTCAGACACCCGCAGCGGCATTACGATGAGGTCATTGAAAACCACACCTGGTGCATTGGACACCACCCACTTGTCCTCTGCCGTTTTTCCCAAACCAGCCTTTAAACTTACTCTTCCACTATCTCCAAAGGAACTGATGATGTTACCGGTGGCTGCATCCAATGCATATAGCCAAGAGCCATTTGTAAATAAGATGCGTTTGTCATTGTCATCACTCCAGTAAGTGAGACCTCTGCCGGTATTGTAAGATGGATTTGAATTGATTTTTTTCTTCCACTTCTCTATGCCTGTTGTCGCATCCAGTGCGAAAGGTTCGGCTGCTGCAGTAAGCCCGTACAACACACCATCAATGATGATGGGGTTGCATTGAATTTGTCCTGAGTCATTGGTATGATACTCCCAGGCCAGTTTCAGGTTGTGAACATTAGAAGTGTTGATCTGTTCCAGCGCTGAATAATGGTTGCGGTCGGGACCGCCGAGGTATTCTTCCCAATCATTTTCAGGATCTGCCGGACTAACCCATTTCCAGGAGAAAAAGATTAATGACAGGATAACTATTATGGCAATAAGCAAATTTCTGCTTCGCATGCGGTAGTCAATATTCGTCGAAAGTAATGGATCAAACGCTTTCTGCCATGCAGATCAATCTTGTGATGGAGTAAAAGCAAACAAACTGCTGCGACAAGCATCAGAACTTCACCTACTGTTATTCGGCTCGTGAAATGCGAAAAAGAGCTGGGAAAGTGTTCTATTTCTTTTGAGAATTGATGATTCAAAATGAGCCTTAGAACCCAGTGTATTTTGTCCAATCAACCAGCCAATACTTCTTTATGAATGAAGTAGATGTGTGCGGCATTCAAAAGAAGTTTAATGTATAAACACACGGAGAAGCAACCAGCATTATATAGCAATCCGATGTTGTATCATCGAATCTTCTGGAGCACTATATTTGGCGTATGACAAAAGACTTTCCGGGTGAACAGTGGAAGAGCGTTTCCTTTGATTTTGAATTTACTAATAACTCACGCCTTGAGGTCTCTAACTTCGGCAGACTGCGAACGTTTAACAAAGTTTCTAATGGCAATATTATCAAAGGATCAATAACGGAAGGTTATCGCATTGTGCGTTTAAAATTATACAGTCCGAGAGACAAGAAGACGCAGGCCCAATTCGACAGTTTGCAACAACAACTGCTAAAGCTTTCCGCCAAATTACGTTCACAAATAAAAGCGGGAGAACCCGAACAGTCAATCAATGAAACCACTAAACTGCTTGAAGCATTTAAAAAAAACCTTAGTAAAAAGTTTCAGCAGGACCTGAAAAAACGGACCATCAATTACCACTCACTCATTCATAGGCTCGTAGCTGATTACTTTCTACCGAAGCCAGCGCGTGGCCAGACCGTTGTTGCGCATCTTGATCATCAGAAATTGAACAATCGCCATACCAATCTGAAATGGATGACGCCGGAAGAAAACTACGAGCACCAAAAAAGCAGCCCCTATGTTATAAAAGAAATGCAGCAAAGAAAGCACCGGCAAACCAATGTAGCCAGGGGTAAACTTACTGTGACGAAAGTAATGCTGCTGAAAAAATTGCTTAACGAGGGCAAACCAATAAAACAGCTGGTAAAACTGTTTAAAGTGACCGACACCCAGATCATAAGAATAAAACGCGGAGAAAACTGGCCCCATGTGCCTGCAGCTACCTAGCACTATATGGCACCAATGCAGTAAGTAGATTTCACAACCATTCGGCTACACCACATTTCATCTACCCAGTTGCTGATGCAGAAAGCAGTCCAGCCAATCAGTAAGTATGTGCAGAATAAGACCAATGGCAGGCACCCTCGATCTTGAAAACAATAAGAGGACAATATATATTATAATGGCAAGTGTGCTGTGCAAGGGATGAAAGCCTATACTGCAACGGCTTTCGTCATAGATTGGACTTGCGAACAGGTGATCCAGATCTATGAGCATAGTTAGCAACAGCACACCATACACCTTCACCCATTGGCGGGGGAACAATCCGAAGGCAACAAATGCCGGGAACACCAGGTGAAGAAAATAATGTATGATGAATTGAAATGTCATCCCTGCTTTTCTCCGAAAAAGGCGTAAAAATAATGGTTCGTTATTGTACTGGTTAAGACACCTGTCGTGTTTTACATTAAGAGAAGACCAATAGTTGACGCGAACACCTGCCACTATTGATTTTAGCGGAGTCCTCCATCTTTTTTTTGGGCATTGAATTGATCATAGACCTTGAAATCCCTTTGGATGAAAAAGTTGGGTGCCGCATCATTCGTTTGCCGCACGGATGAGAATGATTAAATTCGGCGCCTCAAAGCAATGCTTGTTGTACCGCGATAGCTCTGCTCTCGCAAATCTATTGTTGATCAATGATTTTATTAGTTGACGACAGACCTGAGAATCTTTTTTCGCTGAGCACTATTCTGGCACATCACGGCTTCGCTGCCGAAACCGCCTCGTCTGGTGAGGAAGCACTGAAGAAAGTGCTAAAGCGCGATTATGCATTGATCATTTTAGACGTGCAGATGCCCGGCATGGACGGCTTTGAAGTGGCTGAAGCCATAGCCGGTTTGAATAAAACAAAAGACATTCCCATCATCTTTCTTTCCGCAGTAAATACGCACAAAAGCTTCATTACGAAAGGCTTTGAGTCAGGCGCCGTAGAATACCTTACAAAACCTGTAGATCCGGACATCCTGATGTTGAAAGTGCGTAACTTTTATCAGCTGTACGAGAAAACACACGCTCTCAAAGACGCTCAAAAAGCACTGACTCAAACCGTCACGGAGCTTTATGGCACTCTGGAAGCCCTTCCGCAATTGGCGTTTACCACCAATCTTAATGGCGAATTGGAATATGTAAACAACCAATGGCTCGAATTTGCTGCCTCCAATACAGAATTTCCGGAAAGTAGCGAGGGTGCTTCTTTCGTGCAAAAACAATGGAACGAACTGATTGAAAAAAATACCAGATCCGAGACTGAGGTTCACATAAAAAAGCTTTCTGATCAACAATACTATTATCATCTGCTTCGGGCCTCTCCTGTGTTGGTAAACGGGCAAATTACCCGCTGGGTGGGCACCCTCACTTCCATCCACGAGCAAAAGAGGATGAATGAAGTGCTGGAACAAAAGGTAGAAGAACGAACAAGAGAGTTGAGCAATGCCAACCGGGAACTGGAGATCAGTAATCTCGAGCTCCAACAATTTACTTCTGTTGCCTCACATGACTTGAAAGAGCCACTTCGAAAAATCCGGTTCTTTGGAAGCATCCTCGTAGAAAGGGCGCAGTTGGATGTTGAATTGAAAATGTATCTCGAGAAGATCATTCGTTCGTCGCGCCGCATGAATGACCTGATCAACGATCTGCTCTCTTTTGCTTCACTCTCCACCCCCACCCTCTTTCAGCCCACCCATATAAATAGAATCATTGAGGACACTCTTTCCGACTTAGAATTGAATATCTCAGAAAAAAAAGCTGTGATAAAAGTGGACAAGGTTCCTGTGATAGAAGCAGTGCCAGGGCTAGTGCAGCAACTGTTGCAAAATCTTCTCAGCAATGCATTGAAGTTTTCCCGTGCTGATGTACCCCCTCATATAACCCTCACTTCAAGCATTGTAACAATGCCACTCCTAAATGGAAGAAAAGATGTTGCCTGTTGCCGCATTACTGTAACCGACAACGGCATCGGATTCGACGAGGTGTACAAGCAAAAGATTTTTACCTTATTTCAAAGATTACACAGCAGGGAAGAATACGAGGGCACCGGCATTGGCCTCGCTATTGCAAAAAAAATAGTTGAAAAACACAGTGGGGAGATCAGCGCCGAAAGCGTGCCGGGACAAGGCTCTAGTTTTACAGTACTACTGCCTTTGCAGCAGCACGTACAGCTGAATGATTCGATTGCACACGCTATTAAAAGTCAGCATTCATGAAAAGAGTTTTTAGAAGAATGTCGTTGCCAGCGAAGCTGATTTCTTTGGGAGCGCTGCCTTTGTTTTTCCTTTTGTTTGTTGTAGTGCAATACAATCGCGAGAGGGAAGCAAAGTTGACGATGATCAATGGGTACAGACACCGTATCAAACAGGCTATAAATATCAACGCTGTTATCGATCAATTGCAGCTTGAACGCCGGTACAGCTTTGGATATAGCCTCAAAGGCAACTGGCAGAACGAGATGCTGCAACAACGATCCCGATCCGATCAGGCGCTGCAGCAAACAGAACAGGATGTAAGAAACACCTTGCCCGGCTTTGCCTCCTACACCTTTCTCCACCAGCTGGCAGAGTTCAGAAACAAGATCGACCAGAAGCAGGTGCAGGCGATGGACGTAATGAACTACTACACTAACGTTATCTTTCGACTAAATACCTTAAATAGCGTCTCTTCCGGAAATATATACCTGCAACCCGTAATCAAAACAGTAGCGGGTCAAAAAATTCTCTCCGACATTGTAACCTACCAGGGAATAGCACGGTCCCACATCTACCTGATGCTTGAAACCAAGCAGTCAAATCCGCAAATCATTGCCTCAGTAAATCAATTGCAGGACATAATAGATTCCTACGTAAAGGAGTTCTCTATCAAATCGTCTGCAGAAGCTATAAATGCGTTCAACGCTCTTCGCAATGACCCTGATCTAAAAATTACCGCGCAGGTTCAACGGGCAATCCGTGCCACCAATAAGCTGGATACTTCTGTGAGCGCAGAGTATTGGTGGAATATTTCCGCTAATGCACTTGACAAAATCAAGGCGTTGCAGCGCAGCATGATCGAACAGGGCAGGATTGGAATTGATGAAATCTACGAGCGGGAAAAAGAAATACAGGTGTGGACATGGGTGGTGCTACTCGCATTGTTGCTTTTTGTCGTGTTCTTTATTGTCTTCATCATACGAGTGGTAAGCGAGTCATTATTCGAATTGAAAGAGGCTGCACAAAAGCTGGCACTCGGGAAAACTGATATCGGAATTTACACCGAAACAAAAGACGCCATTGGCTCACTGACAGAATCGATCATAGCCATCGACCACAACAACAAGCAGCTGGCGTTTGCAGCAAAATCAATTGGCGAAGGAAACTTTGATGTGGAGGTGCGCCCCCGCAGCGAAGAAGACGTACTCGGCAATGCGGTGCTGCAGATGAAATCAAACCTGCAACAATACTCGGGCGAGAACGATGCCCGCAATTGGATGCAAACCGGTATTGCCCAATTGAACGACCTCATGATTGGTGAAAAAGACCTGGACGCTCTTTCACGAAAAGTCCTAAATTTTATCACGGAGTACAGTGGTTCACAGGCAGGAGCTTTCTACTACGTAAAAGACGAGAAAACCCTGAGCCTTGCAGCAAGCGTTACTTTGAATAAGGAAAGGATAAAGCAAGAGGTAGCGTTTGGAGAAAGCATTGCAGGGCAGGCTGCCGCCTCAGGTAAAGAAGTAATCCTCGAGAATACATCGCAGGTAGAGCTTGTGGTAGATTTTTCCGGTGGCTCATTCCGGCCAAAATCCATTGTTGCGTTTCCTGTGTTTTACGAGAAAAGATTGAAAGCTGTTATAGAGATAGGTTCATTCGAAACATATACTCCTCTTGTGCTCGACTTTCTGAAAGAAGCGAAGTTCGGTATTGGGATGGCTATACACAGTGCCCGTGATCATCAGCGGCTGGCAGCACTCTACCACGAAACACAAGCACAGGCAGAGGAGCTTCAAACGCAGCATAGCGAATTGGAAAACATCAATGCAGAACTGGAAGCACAAGCAGAAAAACTTCAGGTATCCGAAGAAGAATTGAAGGTGCAACAGGAAGAGCTGAGGCAGGCCAACCAGGAGTTGGAAGAAAGGTCGCGCCTGCTGGAAGAAAGAAATCAGGTGATTGGGGAACGCAATGTTGAAATTCAAAAAAAGGCAGAAGAACTCGAGCTCAGTTCCAAATACAAATCTGAGTTCCTGGCGAATATGTCGCACGAGCTGCGCACTCCTTTGAACTCGATCTTGTTGCTCTCGCGCTTATTGTCCGAAAATAATGAGCAGAACCTGTCCGGTGAACAGGTAGAATTTGCCCGTGTGATACAAGGTTCTGGACAAAGCCTTTTGTCATTAATCGATGAAATACTTGATCTCTCCAAAATTGAAGCCGGCAAGATGGAACTTGAATACAGCACTGTTTCCATCACCGAGATCGTGGGTGACATGCAGGCATTATTTGACCCTGTGGCCAAAGAGCAAAACATTGACTTCCAAATCACTGTTGATCAAAATTTACCGTCGCTCATTGAGACAGATAAAATGCGACTGGAGCAGGTTTTGAAAAATCTTCTCTCCAACGCGTTGAAGTTTACATCAAAGGGTTCGGTGCACCTTTCCATCAGCACGCTGGCCGGCAACGAATCGTTTGTGGCATTTTCTGTAAAAGATACCGGCATTGGCATACCTAGAGAAAAGCAGCACCTGGTGTTTGAAGCCTTTCAACAGGCAGATGGTTCTACCCGCAGAAAATTCGGTGGCACCGGCCTGGGCCTGTCCATAAGCCGTGAACTTACAAAGCTGCTGGGGGGTGAAATAAAACTAGAAAGTGAAGCCGGAAAAGGAAGTGAGTTTGTGGTGTATGTTCCTGTTCACAAGCAGCCTGCACCTGCACCCGGCGGTCAAACAAAGAAAACCAATGGAATTATAGACGAAGATGGTGTGTTACCAAGGGAACCAGCCAGGCCTTTGTACCGGGCAAGCCAAATTCCACATCCTGTGGCTGACGACCGGGAACATGTGGAGCAGCAGGATAAGACGATCCTTATTATTGAAGACGATACTTCCTTTGCAAAAGCACTGCTCGACTTCACGCATCAGAAAGGATACAAGGGATTAGTGGCTGTTCGCGGTGACGAAGGCGTGGAGCTTGCAAAAAAATACCTTCCTATCGGCATACTGCTCGACATACAGCTGCCGGTGAAAGACGGCTGGGAAGTGATGGAAGAATTAAAGGCAAACCCAGTCACCCGGCATATTCCCGTGCACATGATGTCGTCCTTCCAGGCAAAAAAAGAAAGCCTTATGAAAGGTGCTGTTGATTTCATCAACAAGCCTGTTGCTTTTGAGCAGATGCAGGAGGTATTTCAAAAAATTGAACGCGTTATCAACAAGGAGCACAAGAAAGTTTTGATTGTAGAAGAAAATCCAAAGCATGCCAAGGCTTTAGCTTACTTCCTGGAAACCTTTGATGTAAACGCACAGATCTCCAGCTCTGTGAACAAAGGTGTAGATGCATTAAAAAACGACAACGTAGATTGTGTAATTCTCGACATGGGAATACCCGACCCGCATGCATATGAAACATTGGAGCAATTGAAGAAAACACCGGAGCTGGAACACCTTCCCATTATCATCTTCACAGGTAAAAGCCTTTCCAAAGCAGAAGAAGTCCGTATAAAGCAGTATGCAGATTCTATTGTTGTAAAAACCGCCCACTCCTACCAGCGAATACTTGACGAGGTATCTCTGTTTCTGCATCTTGTAGAAAAAAATAATAAGCCTGGCAAACAGTCATCGCGTTTCAAGCGCTTGGGAGCACTCAATGAAGTGCTGGCAACAAAGAGAATATTGATAACCGATGATGATGTACGGAATATTTTTTCTCTCACCAAAGCGCTAGAACTGCAGGGCATGCAGGTGCTTTCCGCAGTAGATGGAAAAGAAGCACTGCAGCGACTGAAAGAGCATCCTGATGTTGACATAGTGCTTATGGACATTATGATGCCCGAGATGGATGGATATGAGGCCATGCAGCAGATAAGAAATAAACCACAATTTACAAACCTCCCAATCATAGCTGTTACCGCAAAAGCTATGACGGGCGACCGTGAAAAATGTATCAAAGCAGGAGCATCGGATTATATCTCAAAACCAGTGGATGTAGACCAATTGCTGTCGCTGCTACGGGTGTGGTTGTATGATAAAGCCAGCTAACCATGATCAAAAAAAACATTCTGCTAATTGACGATGACAGCCGAAATATCTTCGCCTTATCGGCCGTGCTGCGGGCCAAAGGCTTCCAGGTGCTGTCGGCAACATCGGCGCCGGAAGGTATTGGTTTGCTGGAAAGCAATAAAGAAATAGACGTGGTGCTGATAGACATTATGATGCCGGAAATGGACGGGTATGAAGCCATGGGTCAAATACGCAGCAGTGCATCGTTAAGCAAACTTCCAGTGATAGCGGTAACTGCACAGGCAATGGTTGGTGACCGAGAAAAGACGTTGAAAGCAGGTGCAGACGATTATATTTCCAAACCCGTGGATGTAGATGTTTTACTGGCACTGTTGAAGAAACACACAAGGGAATGATTAAAGACGATGAACTAACCACACTGCTAAACGACTTGCTGGAAAACTATGGCTACGATTTTAGTGACTACGCAAAAGCATCATTGAAGCGGCGTATCAATCGCCTACTCGATCTCGATAAATTCCCGTCTTTTGCGGAGCTCCGCTACCGGGTAAAAAATGATGAAGCCTACCTGAAGCGTTTTGTTGAAGAGATCACAGTCAACGTTACAGAAATGTTCCGGGATCCATCTTTCTACCAGACGCTGCAAACTGACGTGATGCCTGTGTTGGCCACCTATCCTCTTATACGAATATGGCATGCCGGCTGCTCAACCGGCGAAGAGGTTTATTCCGTAGCCATATTACTGCACGAAGCTAATTTGCTACACAAGTCATTGTTGTATGCCACCGATATTAATCCCGATGTGCTGGAGAAAGCAAAAGAAGGCATCTTTCCGTTAAGCCAGATGAAGCAGTATTCCGAAAATTATATACAGGCCGGCGGCAAGCAGGAGTTTTCTTCCTACTATACCTCCCGTTACGCCAGTGCCAAGTTCGATATGCAATTAACGAAACGTATGATCTTTGCTACGCACAACCTTGTGTCTGACCGTTCGTTTAATGAGTTTCAATTGATCCTGTGCCGAAACGTTATGATCTATTTCGAGAAAGAACTGCAGGAAAATGTACTGCGCCTCTTCGACCAAAGCCTCGAGCACCTCGGGTTCTTGGGGTTGGGCGCTAAAGAAACGCTTCGCTTCTCTTCCATGGCTGGCAAATACCGGCAGCTGAACAAAGAAAAAATATGGCGGAAAGAAGTATAACAAATACCTATGAGCTCCTGCTCATTGGTGGTTCCGCAGGCAGCCTGGAAGTGCTGATTGAATTGCTGCCGGCTCTGGATAAAAACCTACAGCTGGCGATCATTATTGTGTTGCACCGAAAGACAGGAGAGTCGATGCTTACGGGTCTGTTGAACAACAAAACAACCTGGCCGGTAAAAGAAGCAGAAGAAAAAGAGCCGGTGCAGAACCAGAAGGTGTATGTAGCACCACCGGACTATCACTTGCTGGTAGAGGCAGATAAAACCTTTTCACTTGATTATTCGGAAAAGGTGCATTATAGCCGTCCTTCTATTGATGTTAGTTTTGAAACCGTGGCGGAGGCCTATGGTGCTGCCGTTATTGCAGTGTTGCTGTCGGGGGCCAATGCTGATGGCACAGAAGGACTGCGGATGATAAAAAAAGCCGGAGGTGTTACCATAGTGCAGGACCCCAGAGAAGCTTCTGTTGCATACATGCCACAACAGGCTATTGACGGAACCAGAACGGATTACATTTCCGACACCAAAGGAATAGCAGCCATAGTTAATCGCCTGTGCAGTGGCAGCTAAAAGGCCTTTTACCCAGCTCTTATTGACAAGACTGAAATGCCGCTAACAGTTGCTTTCCACAATTGCGACAGAAGTGCTGCTATGAAAATGAAGAACAAATTGGCTACTTTAGAATAAATTAACAACAGTACTACCAATCCTGCTGCGGAAAGCAACTGTTAGCGGCAACCTCTACCCTTGTAAAAAAGTTTAATCCGCTGGACTACTAAAGTTCTAAAATTTATAACATGAAATCAGCAATTATGCATGCAGCGTGTTTTCTTTTATTATCATTGATAGGATTTTCCTGCAAAGACAAAAACGCTGTTGCTGTAGCAGTCTTAATAAAGGAAATGAATCTTAAAAGAGGAGGGGTCATATCCTGCGGGTCTGCTGATAAAGAGTTTGGATCCCTCACCTTTGAAATAACCGGCAATCAGGAGGTAAGAAAGGATTTCACACTGGCACTTAAGCTCCTGCATTCTTTTGAATATGACGAAGCCGAAAAGGTTTTTGCGGGTATTATTGACAAATACCCACAATGTGCTATGGCATATTGGGGCGTTGCTATGAGTAATTTTCATGCTCTTTGGGCACCGCCTACTGAAGCCGAATTAGAAAAAGGGGCGAAAGCTATTGAGATCGCTAATTCTATTGCAGAAAAATCAAAACGGGAGTCAGCGTATATAGCCTCTATTGCATCTTATTATGACAACTACGAAAAAACAGATCATCGCTCAAGATGCTTACAATTTGAAAAAGCAATGGAGCATCTCCAGGCTAAATATCCTGCCGATAAAGAAGCGGCTATATTCTATGCACTGGCGCTGAATGCGGCTGCTGATCCGGCTGATAAAAGTTTCGCCAAACAAAAAAAGGCGGGTGCCATTTTAAATACTCTTTATCCAGATCAACCCAACCATCCAGGAATTGTCCATTACATCATTCATACCTATGACGCTCCGGAACTGGCCAATATGGGACTTTCTGCAGCCAGAAGATATGCTTCCATAGCACCGTCATCAGCCCATGCGCTGCATATGCCTTCCCATATTTTTACACGGCTGGGACTGTGGGAGGAATGTGTCAGTTCTAACCTCGCCTCTGTTAATTCTGCGCAGTGTTACGCAAAATCAGCAGGCATTAAAGGCCAGTGGGATGAAGAACTTCATGGGTTGGATTACCTTATGTATGCTTACCTGCAAAGAGGGCAAAATGACGCCGCTAAAAAACAACTGGAATACTTAGATACGATGCAGGAAATATACCCCGCCAATTTTAAAGTAGCTTATGCGTTGGCGGCTATGCCCTCTCGTTACGTGCTGGAAAACAAAAACTGGAGCAAAGCAGTTGCATTAAAATTGCCTCAGAAAAATTTTTCATGGGAAGCGTTTCCTT
>DASQNW010000191.1:0-3179 GCA_035644775.1 Chitinophagaceae bacterium
CCAAGTACCCGGCTAGAATATACGCCAAAGACTTCGACAACAATGGTAGCTATGATGCTATCCCTTCTTTGTATTTGGTTGATCCAAATGGAGCAAAGAAAGAATACCCCGCCCAAACTAGAGATGATTTGATCAAGCAGATGATCAGCATGCGAGCAAAATTCCAGAACTACATCACATTTGCAAATGCAACCATGGATAAGGTGTTGACAAAGGAGGAAAAGAAAGATGCCCTGGTGCTGGAAGCAAATAGTTTTAATTCGGTGCTACTGCTAAATCTAGGCGGTGGCAAGTTCACCAGCAGATCATTGCCTGCTGAAGCACAACTATCACAGCTTAATGGGATGGTTGTTGATGATTTTGATAGCGATGGAAACCTGGATGTTGTAATCAGCACCAATGATTACGGCACAGAGGTTTCGGTGGGGAGATACGATGCATTAAACGGGCTATATCTCAAAGGCGATGGCACCGGGAACTTTAAACCTTTAAGTGTTGCTCAAAGCGGAATTTATATTCCCGGCAATGGAAAAGCATTGGTGAAACTGAACGGTGCGGATCAGCAGCGACTTGTAGTTGCCGGTCAGAACAGGGGTCCCATTAAAATATTCCGCAGCAAGAAAAAAGCTGCCGCGGTACCAGTTGCCGCAAGGGATGTGCACGCACTTATAAAACTTAAAAGCGGTAAGTTCCAGAAGCATGAGTTTTACTATGGCTCGTCTTTTTTATCACAGTCTACGAGGTCGCTTCATGTAGCAAATGCAGCATCAATTCAGATAGAGGATTATCAGGGCAGGAAAAGAAGTTTGCCTGTTAATTAATTCATTGATGAAATCAAAATTGTTGCTGCTGTTCTTATTGATTGCTGCTATCGCCTTCTTCCAGTTCTGCCATGATGAACAGAGCTTTAAAAGCCAAGCTTCGAAAGATGGATTTGAACTGGCAAAAAAGAACTGTGCTACTTGCCATCAGCTTCCAAAGCCCAACGCGGTTGACAAACGAACCTGGGCAAACTATGTGCTGCCAAAGATGAGTGGCTATTTTGGGTTCAACTACATGCAAGGCGGCAGCTATTTTGAAAATGGAAAGCATGCTGAAACAATGCCCTTAAACGAGTGGCGAAAAATTCTTACATACTATATTTCAGAAGCGCCCGAGACCCTGGAGCCAAAGAAAATAGGACAGCATGTGAAGATGGGTTTGCCATTTTTCTCCGTAGATACTTCTGCTTTCCACATTGCGACTCCGGTCACCACGTTTGCACGAGCAGCAAAGCAGCATGGCCAATTGATTTTCGCAGATGGGCAAACAGAACAGGTATATAAGCTTTCACGCAGCCTACAGTTGGTTGATTCAATAGCAATTGGGACAGGTGTTGTTCATGTGCGCAGCACGGAGTCAGCTACCTGGTACCTAAGCATGGGGGTGCTTTATCCTTCCGACGAAAGCGCAGGAAAATTGGTGATAAAGGAAAAGGGCAGCAAGATGACACACACCATTCTTGATAGCCTGCAACGCCCTGTTCACATTGAGTATGCTGATCTTGACGGTGACAGACTGGAGGATATAATCCTTTGTGAGTTTGGTAATACTGCTGGAAAGTTCAGCTGGCTAAAAAATACAGGGAACAATACCTACCAGCAAAAAGTTTTAAGGCCGTTGCCAGGAGCCATTAGGAGCGAGGTTATAGATGCTGACAGTGATGGCCTACTTGACTTAGTGGTTTTGATGGCGCAAGGCGATGAAGGAATTTTTATCTATTACAACAAGGGCAATGGCAACTTTCAGGAGCAAAGGGTGCTTCAGTTTTCGCCATCTTTTGGATCAAACTATTTTGAGCTGGCTGATGTCAACAATGATGGTTTTCCAGACGTTCTCGCCACCAATGGAGACAACGGTGACTACCCCGCTATTTTGAAGCCTTATCATGGGATAAGAATTTACATGAACGACGGGAAGTATAATTTTAAAGAATCCATTTTTCTGCCGGTAAATGGTTCATCAAAAGCAATAGCAAGAGATTTCGACAGGGACGGCGACTTAGATATTGCTTCTATTGCCTATTTTCCCGACTATGACAACACTCCCCAGGAAAGTTTTATCTATTGGGAAAATAAAGGAGATTTAAAGTTCAGTCCTTACTCGTTCAGCCAAGCTACAGCAGGTCGCTGGTTAACCTTAGAAGCAGATGATATAGATGATGACGGAGATCTTGATATTGTTTTAGGGAACGCAAAATTTTCGTTCGGCTATGTTCCTAAAAGTTTAATGAAAAAGTGGGTGCAATATGCTCCTTCAGTGTTAATACTGCGCAACAATCAGTGATTGACATTTGATCACTATTGCCATGCAAGTAGAATAATGTTGTATTCTGTTCGTTTAAATAGCACGAAATAGATGTGTATGCGAATTCTGTTTCTTTATATTGTTACAGTTGTTAGTTGCTTTTCCAGCTGCAAACTTGCCGATTCAACTGCAGATGATAAGTTGCTCACTGATGCCGATGTTCTTCACCGGAACGTAGACCAACTAACCAGGGTGATAATCCATGACGTTTTCTCGCCGCCTGTTTCCAGCCGCATTTATGCTTACACTTCCATCGCTGCTTACGAGGCCTTGCGATTTCAAGATTCAAATGCAAATTCCATCTCTTCGCGCCTGAATGACTTCCCAGCGTTGCCAGCTCCACAAAAAGACAAGAGCTACAATTTCATCTTGGCTGCTACAGAAGCATTTTTTACCGTAGCCGAAAAGGTGACTTTTTCGGTTGATACGTTGAAGCAGTATCAAAACAAACTGTATTCGGAATACCAGGCACTACTCGATGAGAGCACATTTGAAAACTCTATAGAATTTGGAGCGGCAGTGGGTAAGAAAATCCTGGAGAGAGCCACAGCTGATAACTATAAGGAAACACGCGGCATGGCAAAATTCCTGGGGAGCCATGAAGATGGAAAGTGGAGGCCTACACCACCTGATTACCTGGATGCGGCAGAGCCGCACTGGCACAGGTTAAAACCGCTCTTGCTTAGCTCTTCGAGCCTGATTAGCTGCCCTGCTCCGCCTGTATTCAGCAAAGACACCAGCAGCCCTTTTTATAAGTCCGTTAAAGAGGTATATTCCATAACAACCAATCTCACTGACGAACAAAAACACATTGCAAAATATTGGGATGATAA
>DASQNW010000192.1:0-6645 GCA_035644775.1 Chitinophagaceae bacterium
CGTTCAGAAGGCATACCGTATGCCGCAGTACGGCAATTTGCGTTCAAGTAGGTCCAGGAAGCTGTCGACTAATTCTTTTTTAAACCCTCTTTTATACCTGACGTTTCTGCCACCTGTTTGGCTGTATTTCGTTTCCTGCAACTCGGGTCTCCAAAGCACTTCTTCAGCTTTGGGATGCCAGCTCATATTTACATCATGCAATTGTTGATTGTGGGTGAGAAAGATTATTTCGGCTGTTAGCTGTGTCTTTGTTTTTTCATTCAGCTTGTCATCTATTTCCTGAAGCAGCAAGTTCCAATCCTCAACCCAGCCTTCATAGAAAATGACGGGCGAGAAATTTACATTTACTTCGTAGCCTGCATCAACAAAGGCATTTAAAACATCAATTCGGTCGCTGATGGGGCTTGTTCTAACATCTACCAGCTTGCTCATCTTATGCGGCATCAGGCTGAAGCGGATCCTTGTTTTTAGTTGCGGTTCATATTCCAGCAATCTTTTGTTCACGAACTTTGTGGCAAACGTGAGTTTTGCATGGGGAAGCTCACGGAATACTGTAATCAGATCTTTCACATTATCACAAATGTGAGCATCTACTGAGCAATCGCTGTTCTCGCCAATCTCGTACACCCACAATTTGTCATCAATATGGTCAGGCGTTGGTTTCACTCCCTGCTTGGCAACATGACGCCGCAGGTAATTGCAAATCTGTTCAATATTTACAAAAACAGAGATGGGGTTTGCGTACCCTTTGCGCCTTGGTACATAACAATATGAGCAAGACATGGTACAGCCGTTAGATTGCGATGGCGCAACAAAATGGGAGCTCCTGGTATTCGGCCGTGCTGTTAAAGACTTTTTCACGCCAAGGATTAATACATTTTTCTTAATGCGGATCCAATCTTCAACAGCACCCTCAAATCCGTGCAGCTGCGGAATATTCCAATGAGAAGGCACTTCAATGATCCGGGCACCGGGGTAATGTGCAAGTATTTCGTTGCCTCTGGGATATTCCCGCACGCCCGGCTCCAAATAAATTTCCTCTATGTGGAGTAAATGATCGACGGTTTTGTTGTGTAGCATCTGGCCTTATTGTTCTTTACACAACAATCCTTTCAGCTGATTGTTAGCTCCGCCGTTTCACTTTACGGCAACTAGTGTTGAAGCAGTTTCTCAGCACGAAAAAGTGGGTCTGCAGCTTGCAAAATCTTGGCTTTCAGCTTCGGGTTGAAGGTGGGATTCGCTCTTAAAAAAGTCCGCACCATCTCTGCAGCTTCACTTGACTGGTACGATCCAAGAGAAGCATTCAGCCAGGCTTCAGGGAAGAAAATATCTCCGGTAGCCTGGATCTCCTGCAGCATCTCTAAGCTTTTTGGCAGGTATTTTATTGACGAAGGCGCTCTTAAGGGATGATGCAAGTAGGCAAGAGCAGCGGCAACCCAGCTTTCTTTTTCCCGGATCTTTTCGTCTTGCAAGGACTCAAAGAAGCTGTCTCTTAAAGCTTGGCTTGCAGACAAAGCGGGCACCAGAAATTGAAGTCGTGCCTGCCTGTCGGGATTAGAGATCCGGAGCAGTTGCTGCTGTAGTATCGAGGTGTCGTTATGCTCTTTCACCATCAGGTTTAAAGCTAAGGATGTGTAATCATCTTCACTGTAAGTGACACCCGCAGGTGGATGTTGATGCTTCCAGGTGTCATATAAAGCCTGCAAGCTGCTTTTGGAAACAGCAATGCTCTGAAAGGCTTTGAATGCTATCTTTTTATTGTTTGGTGTGGCTTGAGCATGCACGGCCTGGAGCAATAGAGCTTCAAGAGAAGGGGCAATACCATTTCTTTCTGAAGCAGGAATGAGCCGCCAGTAAATATCTGTTAGCTGACCAGCAAGTAAGCTTAAATTCAATTCTTCCTTTTCTTCAATAATCAACTTGTTGAGCACGTGCAGAAGTTCGCTCGGGTTCCAAAACCTTTGGCTTAGCATGTTTTCGTACCAATTTATATAAGCAGAGGCGCGAGTTATGGGATTGGTGAGTTGAATTGTTGTTGAAGCGAGTTCTTCAGGTTCAATGCGGCTATCTATGGGAAAGAGTCCATATCCTTGCCCAGATGAGTTAAATATCAGCTGCGATGGAACGAGCTTGCCCGATACCTTTTTGACGTTAAGCTTTTGTTTTCGAAGGTTCACGGTTATTGGTTCAATACGATCAGGGTAAACGAAGGTTATCTCAAACACCTGGGGTAACATATAGGCATCTCCTCTCTCACCAGTTTGCCTGATTCTTAGTCGTTTGAGGCGTCCTTTTTTCTGTTTCATCTGATAGCTAATTATTGGCCTTCCGGGAGTGTTCACCCATACCTGGTTCCAGGTCTTTAAGTCTGATGTTGTATGTTTAGAAAGTATGCGTATCAGGTCCGACCAATCGGCGTTTTTAAAAGAATACATCTTCATGTAATCGCGTACACCTTGCTCAAAGGCCTGTTGGCCCATCAGTAGTTCCAATTGCCGCATCATCACTGGCGCCTTGTCGTAGATAATGGGGCCATAGAGTGTACCAGCCTCCTGAAGATTGTCTAAGCGTTGTCGAATTGCATTGGCTCCTGCCGTGCGATCTATTGCATACGCGTCGGGAACGTGCGATAGCAGAAACTTAAGTGCGTATGTCGTATCATTTTCATTGCCCTGTGTTATTTTATCAGCGATGAAGTTTGCAAACACTTCTTTCATCCATACATCATTGAACCACTTCATCGTCACAAGATTTCCAAACCACATATGCGACACTTCATGTGCGATGAGGTTGCTACGTGCGTTCTGTTGATCTTTTGTAGCAC
The DNA here is from genome assembly GCA_035644775.1 of Chitinophagaceae bacterium. Lineage (GTDB taxonomy): Bacteria > Bacteroidota > Bacteroidia > Chitinophagales > Chitinophagaceae > Flavisolibacter. The sequence goes on from DASQNW010000192.1 coordinate 2,825, forward strand.
CGGAATCAAGAAATAAGCTGGCGGATCTGTAATAAATCGCTCCTACGTGTTCCATACCGCCGTATTGAAAATCTGGAATGGCCGCAAAGTCCAGCTTTTGAAAGGGATAGTCAATGCCGGTATATTTCTCCAGGTACTTGATGGCCGCTGCGTGTGCCTGGAAAACCGTATCTATGCTCAGGCGCAATTTAGTGCTATTAGTTTCCCTAAAATAAAAAGTGAATAGCCGGCCGTCGATCTCTTTGGTTGCCTTCTCGAAGTTGCCTGCAACAAAGGAGAATAGATAGGTGCTAAAAAGATCTGATTCCTTGTAGATAATTGTTTTTCTGTCGCCCGACAGCATTGAGTCTTCAACGGGTGCATTGGCCAAAGCCGACCAACTGGCGGGCAAGGCCAACGACAGCTTGAACCTTGCTTTGATGCCTGGTTGATCAAAGCAGGGAAAAAGAGTTCGTGCACGATCAGGTACGAGTAATGAGTACAGGAAATCTGGATTGCGATTGAGCGATCGTTCACCTGCAGTAAACTGAACATCGATGGAGTTGTTACCGGCGAGCAAGTATTCAGTTGCAACAACAATATGCTCCTGCTCTAAAATTGCTGGTATATGCTTGCCATTCACCGCTACAGATTTCAAATGATGGGAGTCTTCTTTGAAATCAATTTGCAGCGGCTCACCTGTTTTCCGGAAATTAAAGTTGATGGTTGCTAATGCTGAAATGGTTTCTGTAACCAACGCAGGAATGCTGAAGCTTAAGGAATACCGAACATCTGTCAACAGTTCTTCCCTTTGCTGTGCAAGTATCAGAGACACCCCAGGCTCTACAGGCGTTTTGCTTTTTTGCGAGACCGCCGGTTGAGCAAAAAACAGCAGTGGGAACAACAGGCACCCAAACCGGCCGGAGTACAAATTCATAGTTCCAATTTACGCAATAGAGCTAAGCGTTAGTGGCACGGAAGTAGATAATTCTTGTGAACTTGCTAACAAGTTTGCTTCCTAACTTACAGTGTAAACAGTCGAAAACAGATACCTTATATGAAGAAGACAATATTTTTCCTGCTCCTGACTTCCCTATTTGCTTCTGCTGCACAAGCACAATCCTTAAAAGACTTGTTGTACAGCGGAAAGCTCAAAAAAGATTCAAACATTGTAATAAGAAAGGGAGAGGACCTGAGCTCGAGAATAGACACGGGAGGCAACAAATTACCTGAGGCAGATTCGCTTAAGATCGTGGCTGTTCTTACTGATTCTGGTACGGGCCTGGTGCGGCAAGCAGTTCCTGTTGGTACTGCAGCTGGTGACACTGCAGGTGCCAACAGCGCCGTTACTGAATCAGGTGGCGACACCGCTACTCCAGCAGTTGCGGCTACGGACAATGCAAGTGCGGCAAAAAGCAACAACAGGATATTAAAAGAATACATGGACGCGTTATCCGCGAGCTTGAAATCTGAAGTGCTTACCTCGAAAAAAATAAAGAAGGGCACCTACTATCTTATGTTGGAATATGAAATCGGGACCGACGGACAAGTAAATGCATTGAACGTAGTTTCCACTCCTGAAAATGCATTCCTGCAAGGGCAGGTGAAGGAGCGTATGCTATTGGAAGCGCCACAGCTTGCACCTGTTATGGATAGCACCGGTAAGCCCCGCAAAGTGAAGCGGAAGTACAATTTCAATGTTACTAAAGATTGATAAATATCAGTCATCTTTCTTTCGTGATTTGCAAGCCTAACCTTGGTACTGGAATCATTAATTTCGAAGCACTTATCTGCTTTTCCTATAACATTCGTTGCTGATCATAAAACTCATTACCCGACCAATCACCTGACAAAGGCTGTCACAGTAGTGGCTCCGGGCCTTAACATAAGACCCTCGGCTATGATGGCAATAATCAAGGTTTTAAATGATCTTGGTTCGGACGCCTTCCTCGTGAACTTTTCTGATATCCATCCCCGTGATGGCGATCCTGCTGCCTGGGAGAATGACTTCCTTGAGCGTTACGACGCTGCCCGTTTAGTTGCAGATCAACATAAGGTTCCCCTTCACTTCATTGGTTATTCTTTGGGCGCCCTGTTAGGGCAATACCTGCTTTCATCAGGGAAAGATAACATGCGGTTTGACAAAGAAATTCTGTTAGCACCTGCAACAGCAATGAAGCTGCCCACACCATTGAAATCTGCTGTTTCATTCCTAAATGGCAACATGAAGATCATGAGCTTTGCACCTAAAGAATACAGACTCTACGATTGGCTACCAGCGAAGATTTATAAAACGATGATCAGGTGGGAACAAAGTATTTTAATGGTTGGCTTCGGCAACCTCAATATTCCAACTTTGATATTTATTGATCCGAAAGATGAGTTAATCAGCTTTAAAAAGATCAGGAAACAGATCGAACAGTTCGAACTCACCAATTACCAATGCATTCCCTTGGAAAGTAATTTGTCGCATCGAGCCACCAGGTTTCATCATCTGATAATCGATGAAGCCACTATGGGAAATCAAAATTGGAGGGATTTTGAAACTAGACTTGCCACTTTTCTTGTTAATCCTTAATCAGTCAGAGCAACATTGGCGTGCCGGCTTGGCTTTATGTTTAAGGAAAAGCATTGGTGACCCCAGTCTTGATTCTCTTTTTATGTTTCTTAATCATTTGGTAATAGCCAGATAAGAATGGCTTAACACTGCTGGGATAACCTTGCCGCTTCAAACCTTACCAATGAAGTATGTTCGTTTTTCTACTATTTTTCTATTCATCCTTGTTTCCTGTCAAAAGCCTGATGTAACTGAGGAACGAAGCGTTAGATCGCAGGCGCGAGGGAACAAGCAGGAGTCCGTTAATTTCCAAGAAGTTGGTTTCATTGACCTTGGATCCGAAGGTGCCAGTGAAATAAGCGCTTACGACCCACTCACCAGCAAATTGTTTGTGGTGAACAACGCGGGTGTAAACAAGATAGATGTGGTCGATCTTTCAAACCCCTCTGCGCCGGTATACATCACCAGCATATTGATGGCACCGTTTGGTGGACTGGTGAACAGTGTGGCCGTGCACGATGGCAAGCTCGCTGCAGCTATAGAAGCAAGTCCGAAAACCAATAATGGCCAGGTCGTTGTTTTCAGCACCAGTGACTATACAGTGATTGCCACTGCTACCGTGGGTGCGCAGCCGGACATGATCACCTGGTCGCCGGATGGAGAGTATATTCTCACCGCAAATGAAGGAGAGCCGAACGATGCCTATACCATTGATCCTGTAGGTAGCGTGTCCATCATTCATGCAAAAGAAGACTACACAGTTAACACTATCGACTTTAGCAGCTTTTCCTCGCAACAAGAAGAACTGGTGCAGCAGGGACTCCGGATCTTTGGTCCCAACGCAAGCTTCGCTCAGGATATTGAGCCGGAGTATATTGCCGTTTCATCCAACTCCAGAACAGCGTGGGTTACACTCCAGGAAAACAACGGCATTGCCCGTATTGATTTGAGGTCCCAGGTCATCACTGATATTTTTCCTCTTGGTTTTAAAAACTATAACCTACCGGCTAATGCTATGGATGTAAGTGATAACGACGGAAGCATTCAATTCAATACCTGGCCGGTGTACGGAATATACCAGCCCGACGCCATTGCCGTAATACCTTCGAATGGAACACCGTTTATTTTCACAGCAAATGAAGGAGATGCGAGGGACTACAAAGGCTTCTCGGAAGTAAGAAGAGTGAATCACAGTTCCATCATGCTCGATCCTGCAGCTTTCCCTGGTACTACGTCATGGAAGACCAATGCAATACTTGGCCGGTTGAATATCACAACTACAATG
>DASQNW010000193.1:0-10603 GCA_035644775.1 Chitinophagaceae bacterium
AATTACCATCTACATTTTTATAGATGCTGAACAGCAGCCGATTGCCTTTGTCATCATTTACGTCAACATGATAACCTGTTTGATCATCACCAGGTAGCTTTCTGAAATTGAATTCGCGTTGACGTTCGCCTGCCTTGATAACCTTGGAGAAATAAATATTCATAAATAAAGATTCGCATCTCTGCCTTTTAATTGAAAGGCAGGGGTTAACTAAAAAATCGGTTCTGCGGCCTTTTTTAAGCGATAGATGCCTGTGGCCTGGCTCTCCTAACATACTGTTGAGTATGTCGCACTGTTTTAGGTTGCTCTGATGCCACAGCAGTTGCTTTAAAAGGATGATCCTGTACAGGAATGCTCTGCTTGATCAACCGGCAGATGTCTCTTAGAAAAGGTGCCTCTTCTCTATCGCAAAAAGATAATGCCACGCCATTCGCTCCTGCCCTTCCCGTGCGCCCTATCCTGTGCACATAAGTCTCAGGTACATTAGGCAGATCGAAATTAATAACAAGTCCTAAATAGTCTATATCTATACCACGTGCTGCAATGTCTGTAGCTACCAACACTTTAAGGCGGCCGGTTTTGAAATTGGCCAATGCCCGCTGTCTTGCCGTCTGCGCTTTATTGCCATGAATAGCGTCAGCCTTGATGCCGGCGCGATTGAGGTCTTTTGCAATTCTGTCTGCACCGTGCTTCGTTCTTGTAAAAACGAGTGTTCTATCTATCTTCTCGTCTTGAAGCAAATGAACAAGTAAGGTTTGTTTTTGACTTTTATTCACCAGGTAAACGAATTGGTTGACCAACGCAGTTGTAGAAGAAACCGGCGCCACTTCCACCCTTTCAGGATTACGAAGTATGGTTTGTGAAAGCTTCGCAATCTCGGGCGGCATGGTTGCTGAGAAAAACAAGGTTTGTCTTTCCGTCGGCAACAATTTAATAATCTTCCTGATGTCGTTGATAAAGCCCATGTCGAGCATACGATCTGCTTCATCAAGTACCAACACTTCCAGGTGATCGAGATAAATATATCCCTGGTTGATGAGGTCGAGCAGCCTACCCGGAGTAGCTATTAATGTATCGGTGCCATTTCGTAGTGCAAGTGTTTGTGCATTCTGCGATACACCACCAAAAACAACCTCTTGTTGCAGACCTGTGTGCCTGCCATAGCTGGCAAAGCTCTCTTCAATTTGCACAGCCAGTTCCCTTGTTGGCGTAAGTACTAATGCCCTTATGTGTTTGTAGCCACTATGCTTCTTCTTCTGAAGCATTTCCAGTATAGGTAAAGCAAAAGCAGCTGTTTTTCCAGTGCCTGTTTGGGCACAACCCAGTAGATCTTTACCCGATAGCACGATTGGTATAGCTTGTTGTTGAATAGGTGTAGGTGTTGTATAACCTTCCTGCTTAAGAGCCCGCATTATAGGTTCTGTAAGCGATAAATCTTGAAAATTCACTTAAATCGGTTTTTTTATTAATGATACGGATTGCGGCTGTAACAACAGAGTGAAACCCGGTTTTATTCTCATCGCTTTGACTTGATGAGCTTACGGTTATGAAAGTATCGAGTCCGGTAAGAGAGAGTATAATGACAATTGAAGATAAAGAGAATGCATTTAATTGTCTAATCTTTTTTGATGTGGATGATTATTCTTAACATTCTGTAGAACGAAACTGTCATGACTTCAAGCTGTGTTTTAATCATTTGCGGACAAACAGGTGATGTTAAACTGATATACCGAAAAGAATAATGCTTTAAATTGCAGCCTAATTAATCCATACAGTTCACTCTTCCAATTTTACCCACCTGTATATTTGCAGCAGTAGTGAATCAAACGGTAAAAAGCACCCATTTTATACATGAGCAAGGTTAGTTTCAACAACAATGGACAGCAGTTTTATGTGTCTGTAAAGAAATCCGTTGACCAATACTTTAAAGCAAAGGGCATTAAAAAAACCGGCAACTGGCAACTGTACAGCAAAGCACTAATATTAATACCGCTGGCACTGGGCATTTATATATTTCTGCTGGCAGGCACCTACAGCGCTTTAGGAGGAATCATTTTATCGGCTCTTCTGGGTTTTACCCTTGTATCTATCGCCTTCAACGTGATGCATGATGCCTGTCATGGAAGCTACTCAAGCAGGAAATGGGTAAATGAGCTAATGAGCCTCACCATGAATGCACTTGGCAGCAATGCATTTATCTGGAAGATCAAACACAACATCATACACCACACTTATACGAATGTAGACGGGATAGATGATGATATTGCTAAAAGTCCTGTGCTTCGCTTATGTCCCACCCAGGAGTGGAAACCCGTACACCGGTATCAGCATGTGTACATGTTTATTGTGTATGCATTGAGCACCATCCTGTGGTTGTTCTTGACGGATTTCATCAAATACTTTTCAAAGAAGATCGTAGTTACCGACATGAAGATTTCTTTAAAGGAACATGTGATCTTCTGGGTCAGCAAAATGCTTTACGTTGTTTTTTATGCAGTGCTTCCCATTGCCGTTCTCGGCTGGACTCCCTGGTTAGTTGGTTTTCTTGTAATGCATGTGACACTTGGTTTAACCATTGCAGTGGTATTTCAGTTGGCTCATGTTGTAGAAAAAACCTCGTTTGAAGCGGCAGGTGACGAAGCGAAAGTTATTGATTCAGAATGGGCGATTCATGAAATAAAAACAACTGCGAATTTTGCACCTGACAGTAAGATTATCTCGTGGTTTGCAGGCGGCCTTAATTTCCAGGTAGAGCACCATTTGTTCCCTCGTATCAGTCATGTACACTATCCTGCTATCAGCAAAATTGTAAAGAGTGAGTGTGAGCGATTTAATCTTCCTTATCATTACTACCCTACCATGACAGAAGCTGTTGCTTCTCACGTGCGGGTGATGAAGCGCTTAGGCGAGCCTACATACAACTAGTGAAGGTTCTCAGTGTTTTTTATCGCTGATGTCCACAAACAGCACTACAATCCCAGCTTCTGTAGGAGTGGCTGTGAAAGAAACCCTTTTCTTCTGTGATGTAGATTCAAACTCCTGGCTCACGGGCTGTTTTTCCTGCAAAGCAAAATTGATGGCAAAGTAAAGAGGAGTGTCAACAGCTTGCGGAAACACTTCCCAAACGTTTTTATTCAACAGGTCTTCTTTCTTCATGTTCCAAAACTGTTCTGCTTTTGCATTGGCATAAAGCAGTTTCCCTTCATTGCTGATTTCAACGCAAGCTTCGTTGATCATATCTAAGATTGCAAAAGCTCTCTTATGTTCACTGAGCAGCCGGTCTTCTTTGGAAAGATCGTGCATGATCCACAAAACAGCAGTTACTTGGTCCCTATCGTTTTTTACCGGTAGCAGAAAGGTTTCGAAAGAATAGTCTTCGCTGCTGCTGTCGGCGGCATCAATACGGATGCTTTCGCCCTTCAACGCTTTTTTGAAGTGATCATATGTTAACGATATCGAAGGTGGAAATACCTCCAGAATATTCTTGCCAATCACTTCTTCTTTCAAGATGCCGAAATGCTTTTCACACTGCTTATTCCAAAGCAGGTAATTCATGTTTTTGTCCAGGGCAATAATTCTATCCACCGAGCTTTCTACGAGATTGTCAATAAAGCTCAATCGCTCGTTTACTCTTTGATTTAATTCATACACCGTTGTGGTGTCGTGCAGCAAGTGCAAAATGCCAATGATGTCACCCTCATCATTCTTGAGGGGAAACATATGCAGATCGAAATATTCATTGCCTAACCTCCTGTTCAATTCATGTACTGGCTGGCCTTTCAAAACTTTGTTGAAGTTTTCGATAGTGTCGCCATCTTTCAGGTGAGGAAATACATCAAAGTAGTTCCGTTTCAGCACCTGGTCCTTCTTCTGCTTGTAGTGCGTCTCACATTTTTTGTTCCACAACACAATGGCATTATCACCGTCTGTGATGAATACCCGGTCAGGAATGGTTTCTGTTAGCGCTTCAGCAAGCTGAAGGCGTTCGGAAAGTTGCCGCTGTATGTTGCGCTCCTTGCTAATGTCTTGTACTGTGGCTATGAAATAATCTTTATCGAGATACTTCATTAGCCTAAACCAGGCTTTCATATACACCTGTTCCCCGAGCCGGATCAGCCGGAACTCCAGTTCACCTTCCACCTTTTCAGTTAGCATAAGGTTCAGTGAGTCGGTAAACTTTTTTCGGTCTTCAGGGTGAATGGCCCTTTGTAAATGATGCTGAGTCAACTGCACCGCACTAGCTTTAAAGCCGAGCATATCGTGAAGGTTCTCACTCCAGGTGATTTCACCTGAAGCTATCTCCCACACCCAACTTCCAAGTCGTGCAATTCCTTCCGATTGCCAGTGGGCAAAATTCTTCACCAGCAATTGCTCGTGGAGACCTGTTATCTTCTTTTCGTTGGTTTTTTGTACGGTCACGTCCTGAAGCACACCCGCCATGATGATTTCGCTCCCAGCGTTTGTTATAGCCTTACCTCTCAGCCGCACCATGCGTACCTTACCGTCGTTGCGTACCAGCCTAAACTCCAGGTCTGGAGGTGTATGCATGGTGCGTATTGTACGTGAAGCTTCGAGTACAGCATCACGGTCGTCGGGATGCACATAGTTGATGAGAAAATTGGAAGATGCAGCAACAGCATTATGCTTCAGTCCATAGATGCGGTAGAACTGCTCAGAAAACACCACCTTACGGGTGAGCAGGTTTATGTGCCAATACCCCGTAGCGGTGCTTTGCTCTGCAAAACGCAGTAATTGGCTTTGCAACAAAGCTTTGTCTTCAGCTGATTGAAATTCCTGCTCCACTCGTTTTTCTTCAGTAACGTCGTGCAAAATTCCGCTTAAAATAAGCTCCCCGGTATCGCTGAACTCCCAACTGGTAAGCTGCCTCAGCCAGCGTTCTTCTCCATTTTTCAGAATGCGGTATTCGATGTGAAGCGGGAGTCGGCGCTCTAACGAAGAATCGAATGCCTCCTGTAGTGATCGCTGATCATCCGGATGAACAAAAGAAAGAAAAGTATCGAGATGAGCATTTAATGCCTGTGCAGGCAAGCCATGAAGGCGATAAACATGGTCCGAATACCAGACTTCATTGGTCGATAAATTGTAGTACCAGCAGGCATACTGAAACATCCGTTCTGCTGACGCCAGTATCGTTCTGGTGAGGCGGGCTCTTTTTGCAGCCCGTTTTTCTTCTGTTTCCTGGTGAACTTTATGCAGCAACAAATCTGGATGATTTACCTGCTCTGGTGGGGAGCTGCTTAGACTTTTTCCCGAAAGCGTCTTTACTTCTCCATAGCTGGTGATTATGCGAAAATCCAGCGCTTCAATAATTTCCGATGCTGAGAGTGCAGCCGTTACCAGGCTCACGTCGTCCGGATGAATAATGCCTTTGGTACCCTCAAAGTGGTTCGGCAGCGATAACATTACATCGCTGCAATACACGGAAGTTGCACTAAGGTCCCAGCTCCAGTCGCCACTCAATAGCAATTCACGAGAGCTAACGAAAACCGTAACTGTTTTCACATTAAGCTCTTCGTCTGTTGAAGCAGCTTTTTTCTGCACTTCTTGCAAATAGACCCCCTCTTGAGAAAATGTTGTCGTTTTTAAACGTAACTAATTTGCACCGCTGATTTATGTTTCATGGGATAAGAAACGGCAGCTTAGTTTTGGTTAATTCACAGGCGAAGTGTAATGGATATTGGATGAAATTACGGCTTAAGGTGAACGTGAGGAAAATTAATTTACTTTAATGAACATCAAATTACTCACATATCAATCTGATGCATACTCTTTTATTTCGAATCTGCCGTGTGGGTAATCGGCTGCTACCATAGTTCTGTTATATTAAGTTCGTTCTCACGAGGAGGGAGAAGCAAATAAGGTATCTTTAGTAAATCAATATTGATTGATTTTCAATGAACTTGTTGAATTTTCGAATACATGTTGATCTGAGTAAATGAGTAACAAAAACAGCAGTTCGGACGAACACCGACAATCAAACTCAACACCTGTATTTGCTGTAGCTATTGGAGCCTCTGAAGGGGGTGAGCAGGCGGTGAAAGAGCTTGTAGATTCTCTTCCTGCAGATTCGGGGATGGCATTTGTGTATATACAGGCAAACCTGCAGGATGCACCTGCCCACCTGATACCCGCGCTACGGGAGGTCTCCAAAATACCCATTGCGGTTGCAGATGAGCCGGTGCAAGTAAAAGCAGACCATTTTTACATCATCCCCGCAGACCGGCAAGTGGAGTTCAGGGATGGAAGCATAGTGCCTCTACTCAAGAATAAGCCCATAGTCTCACCGATAAATAAGGCGTTTTCCTCACTTTCAGAAAACTGGAAGGAATTGGCTATTGGTGTGTTGCTTTCGGGCAATGAAATAGATGGCGTAGTAGGCCTCAAGAACATAAAGTTTGAAGGTGGCCTCACCTTTGCCCAGGACTCCACGGCCGAGTATCAAAGCATGCCATCAACCGCAGTATCGGAAGGAGCAGCTGATGTTGCCCTTTCCCCTAAAGAAATTGCACTTGAACTGACAAGAATTGCAAGGAAGAAGGACTTCTTTTACACAGCCATAAAAAAACTGGATGACAGTGAGATAGATTCTGCAGATGAAGACCTCTCGAAGATTTTGCATCTGCTGCAGAAAGTGACTGGGGTGAACTTTAGCCAATACAAGCAAACAACCATCAAACGACGCATCATACGCCGAATGATGTTGTTTAAGATGGAATACCTGCACGATTATTATCAGCTGGTACAGGATCAACCGGCCGAGCTGAACCTTCTGTATCAGGATTTATTGATCAACGTAACAGCCTTTTTCAGGGATACCGAAACATGCGAATACTTGAGGAACGTGCTGTTCCCAGAGATCATAAAAATAAAAGGCCACAACGATCCCATACGCATTTGGATACCGGCCTGCTCTACGGGGCAGGAGGCGTACTCTTTAGCAATGCTGCTGCTGGAGGCTCTGGGTAATCGCTCCTCCACCACACCTATTCAGATATTCGCAACAGACTTGAGTGAGTCAGCTATTAACATTGCAAGGCAGGGCATCTACAGCAAAGCTGATGTACAGGAAGTTCCCCCGCAATTCACTCGTTACTTCACCAAGAAGGAGGGATCGTACCGCATTGTCAAAAGCATTCGCGATCTGTGCGTTTTTGCACATCACAATGTTGCAAAAGATCCTCCTTTCTCAAAGCTCGATATCATCAGCTGCTGCAATCTTCTTATATATCTTGATGTTAGCCTTCAGAAGAAATTGCTTGCCACCTTCCACTATTCCCTTACCAGTAATGGATACCTGGTGTTGGGCAAATCAGAAACTGTGGGAGGCTCCGCCTATCTTTTTAATCACGTAGAAAAGAAAGTAAGAGTTTATGGAAAAAAGAAAGATGCTATCCCTAAGGCAGTCTTTGATCTCAGCTTCCGTACTCCTGATTATGAAAAATATCAACGAGCAGTAAAAAATCCATTTCAGCCAGACAGGAGGAACGACGAGACAGATCTTGAGAGAGAAGTGGATGAGCTATTGCTGAAAAAATATACCCCAGCGAGTGTCATTGTAAATAGCGAACTGGATATACTGCAATTCAGGGGATCAACAGGCTTATACCTCGAACCTTCGCCAGGAAAGGCCAGCCTCAACCTGTTGAAAATGGCGCGTCCTGGCCTCGGCTTCGAACTGAAGAACGTAGTGCATAAGGCGAAGAAGACAAGAGAAGCAGCAAGTAAATCTGGTCTCGAGATAAAGATCGACGGAAAAGCACACGCTGTATCAATACAAGCGTTACCTCTTATTCTTGCAGGTGGAGACGAATACTACCTCGTGGTATTTGAGGAAACAAGGATAAACGCTGTGGATTCGGAAGCCGGAAACGCAAAAGACCGACGTGTAAGGCAGTTGGAGGCGGAGCTTAATGCATTGAGGGAAGACATGCGTTCCATTCTTGAAGCACAGGAAGCGGCAAACGAAGAGCTTCAGTCTGCCAACGAAGAGATTGTGTCCAGCAACGAGGAACTGCAAAGCATCAATGAAGAGCTGGAAACTTCGAAAGAAGAAATCGAATCTTCAAATGAAGAACTAATAACAATTAACCAAGAGCTGCAAGTGCGCAACGAACAACTTGCAGAAGAGCAGGAATACTCACAAATAGTATTTACAGCGATAAGAGAAAGCCTGCTGATATTGGATGAGAATATGCGGGTGAAATCCTGCAATAAAGCATTTCAAAAAACTTTCGCAGCCAGGGAAGAAGATCTTGAAGGACGGTACTTATTTGAAGTAGCGAACAGGCAATGGGACTTTCCGGAGATGCGTGAACTATTAGAGGTTAAGCTTACTAAAGATCCGCTCATCCAGGGCCACGAGCTTAGCCATGTTTTTCAGGGAGTGGGTGAAAAGACACTGGTCTTGAATATTCAAAAAATCCCAAAACGATCCAATCATCAGCAAGTAACACTAATCGCATTCGAAGACATCACTGAACACAGGAGGTATCAGAAATTAATCGCTGATCGGGAAGCATGGTTCCGCCACATGGCAGATAATGCACCTGTAATGATTTGGGTTACCGGCCTTGACAAGCTTTGCACCTTTGCCAACAAAACCTTTGTGCAGTTTAGAGGAATATCATTGGAGGAATCTATTGGCGTGACGTGGACAAAAGGAGCACACCCCGATGATGTGCATCGGTGTATTAGAACGTATGATGTATGTTTTGAGGAAAAGAGGCCCTTTGAATTGGAGTACCGCTTGAGAAGACATGATGGTGAATATAAAACCATACTTACAAAGGCAAAGCCTCACTTCACCCACGAGGGGCATTTCACAGGTTTCATTGGCTCGTGCACGGAAATATCCTGATGGGAAGACGGAGCAGCATGCAGCGAGAAGCGCATCAGGAAAAATCAACCGGTCCTGCTTTCCTCGTTCTTTCTTGTGTCAAATAGCAGCTGTTTTAGCCTTTCAATGTGTTCTTCCAGTTCCTCAGTTCTTTTTCTTTTATTTGCTGCACTTCGTATCCAACCCTTGCTTAGCTCTTCGGCCGACATCTTCTGCAACAAAGCTTTCCTTTCATCCAACATACGAAGTGCTATCCAGAGGGTATTTTCTGTGTTTTCATCCATGCGCAGAAACAGATCCTGGTCGGAGTAGGCATGCCCTGTATGACAACGATACCGTGACCGGCCATTCTGTTCCAACTCCCAAAGTGCACCTCCGCAATCCGGGCAAGAAAACAGACTTCGTTCACCTAAGCCGTTAACGTTTTCAATACCTACGGCTACCCTTTGGGAGATCTCCGCTTCCGCCTTCACGTCTTCCGGTACATCTACATCCGGCGGCAGGCCGTTTCTTGTTTTCTCTTTTATGATGGCACCCATCTGTGATATAGACACACAGTAATCTACTGTCATGTTGTCCAGAACCGATTGAGGCATGTCCGGATAGTCGGCTTCAAGGGGATCTTGCACAATTGAGCTGCCGCCACTACGCTGGATGGCGATCATGCCCGATGTGCCGTCGTGCAACATTCCCGAAAGCACCACGCCAATAGCCCGGTTGCCGAATGAAGCTGCTGCTGAACGAAACAGCACGTCAATTGAAGGACGCCACCTGTTTTCTGCGGGTCCGTTTCCGAGCACAATTTTGTGGTCTTTCATTACAAGATGGCTGTCAGGGACTGCAAGGTAAATATGGTTTGCCCGGATGCTTTCCTCATGCTCAGCCGACTTACATGTCAGGCTTGAGCTTTTCTGAATCCGGTCTACCAAAATATCCGACATTGAAATATGAGATATATGTAGCACAACGAATACAGCAACGTTCATTTCTTTGGTCAGTTGTGCGCAAAGCTCGATTACAGAGTTTAAGCCGCCAGCGGATGCCCCTACAACAACTACAAACTTCGGCTCGTCAATATGGTGCATTCAATAGGTTTCACTAAAGCCAGCAATAGCCATGCCTTTACGCTTCATTTAAAAAGCAAAGTCTTGATTTGTTACAACACTGCATCAACTCCGACCACACCCCAACAACATTTATGGGTAAATATTGGCAGCAAATTGCAAATTGATTTGGCGGATGCAAGTACGGATTGTTCTACTTTTAGTGTTAGCCCTTTAGGCTTGACGGGAGTGATTTTATGCCAAACAGAGATATTGTTGTAATTGGAGCTTCGGCGGGAGGAGTAAATGCACTTGTGAGCCTTGTGGCAAGCTTGCCCGCAGATTTGAACGCATCATTGTTTATAGTTTTGCACCTTTCCCCATTTACAAAAAGCTACTTACCCTCTATACTAAGTCGTGCAGGAGCATTAGAAGCAGAACACCCCAAAGACGGGGATGCAATTCAAACAGGTAGGATTTATGTGGCGCCCTCCGACTGCCATTTGTTAGTTGACAAGGGTGTGGTACGGGTCAAGAAGGGTCCGAAAGAAAACCGTTTCCGGCCATCAATAGATGCACTCTTTCGCTCCGCCGCATATGCTTACGGCTCCAGGGTAATTGGAGTGGTGTTATCGGGTATGCTCGACGACGGCACTTCAGGTATGTGGACGATAAAGCGGTTCGGTGGCACAAGCATCATACA
>DASQNW010000194.1:0-9687 GCA_035644775.1 Chitinophagaceae bacterium
GCATATGAATATGGAGATCATCTCCATAATGCTTCACGGAAGTATGAACCATAAGGACAGCCTTGGCTATAGCAATGTGGTTCATGAGGATGGGGTGCAGATCATGAGTGCAGGCAGTGGATTGTATCACGAAGAGTATAATGTCGGTGACAGTGAAGTGAACTTTCTGCAGATCTGGATTCAACCAAAACAACAAAATATACGGCCTCGCTATCAATGGAGAAATTTCCCGAAGAGTGAGCGCAAGAACATGTTGAAGACAATAGTATCTGGCGAAGAAGGCCTGGAGCACTGCTGGATCAATCAGAACACCAGCATGAGCCTTGGATGGTCTGATAAAGGGATTATTACACCGTATGCCTTCAAACCAGTGAATAAGTGCGCCTTCGTTTTCGTCATCGACGGCAGCGTAGAAGTAAATGGCGCGAAGCTTACGAAAAGAGATGCTTTAGGTATCTGGAACACCGGTAGCTTCAACATTCATTCTACGGAAGACAGCCAGTACCTGATCATCGAAACGCCTATCAACCAAAAATAGAGTAGGCACTTTTGAGAATGACGTAAATTGGCATCTCGATCAAAACGATGTGCTATGCTAAGAATATTTGCTTTTTTATTCTTTTTCATCGCTTCAGTGAACAGTTTTTCACAAGAAATTTCAATAATCCCTAAGCCAGCATCACTTCAGAAAGGCTCCGGCACGTTCAGCATCAGCAAGCAAACGGTTATTGCAATAAAAAATGAGGCGGATAGGAACGCTGCAAATTTTCTAAACGACTATCTGCAGCAATATTATGGTTTCAAGCTTGATGTGGACAAACAAGAAAGCAGGAACTATATCCGGCTCACCACAAGGCAGTTTATGCAGGCGCCAGCGAAGGAGGGATACTCCCTTACAGTAACCAAAGATGGAGTGACCATCGAGGGAGACAGCAACGCAGGCACATTTTACGGTATTCAATCACTCATTCAGTTACTCCCGGTGTATGCTGGCGCAACAAAAACTTCAACGATCACCATCCCTTTTGTAAGCATCAACGATGCGCCGCGTTTTACATATCGCGGAATGCACCTCGATGTAGGTCGCCATTTTTTTCCAGTTGCTTTCATAAAAAAATACATCGACTACATTGCTCTGCACAAAATGAATTACTTCCACTGGCACCTAACTGAAGACCAGGGATGGCGGATAGAAATAAAAAAGTACCAGAAGCTAACAGAGATCGGAGGTTGCCGCGATGGCACTATCATTGGCAGGTATCCTGGAAAAGGAAATGACAGTACCCGCTATTGCGGATACTACACGCAGGAAGAAGTAAGAGAGGTGGTGCGGTATGCTGCCGATCGTCATATAACCGTAGTGCCAGAGATAGAAATGCCAGGCCACTCGTCAGCTGCACTTACGTCATATACCTGGTTGGGATGCCCTGACACAGGACCTTACAAGGTGGAAGAAACCTGGGGCATTTTCGAAGATGTTTATTGTGCCGGCAAAGATTCTACATTCCAGTTTTTACAAGATGTACTTGATGAAGTGATTGAGCTATTCCCTTCAAAATACATTCACGTGGGCGGCGATGAGAGCCCAAAGGCCAACTGGCGTAAATGTCCGCTCTGCCAGGCTCGCATCAAAGCTGAAGGATTGAAAGACGAGCACGAGCTTCAAAGTTATTTTATCCAAAGAATGGAAAAATACATCAACAGCAAAGGGAGAACACTTATTGGATGGGACGAAATTTTAGAAGGAGGACTGGCACCCAACGCTATCGTTATGAGTTGGAGAGGCGAAGAAGGGGGCATTGCCGCTGCAAAAGAAAATCATTATGTGATCATGACTCCTGGAAATTACGTATACCTTGACCATGCACAAAGCAGGAACGAAGATTCCGTAACTATCGGCAACTTTACGCCGGTTGAGGAAACATACAGCTATGAACCCGTACCAAAAGAGCTTGCCGGTGCACAAGCCAAATATGTGCTCGGAGCCCAGGGAAATGTGTGGACAGAATACATGCGCTATCCCAGTAAAGTGGAATACATGATCTTCCCGCGAATGAGTGCTTTGAGCGAGGTGTTATGGACCGAGGCCAAAAACAAGAACTGGACAGACTTTGAAAAGCGTTTGCGCAACCAGTACAAACGTTACCGGTTGTGGGGCGCCAATTTCAGCAGCGCCTACTACGATATTGATGCTGCAATATTACCGGCAGCAGGTGGCAAAGGTGTGCAGGTGAGATTGCAGTCGAAAGACAAATCAGGTAAAATGATGTATGCCATACCTGGTGTTCATTTTCCAAAGAATTACACCTCGCCCGTTCAAATCAATAAGAATGCGGAAGTGACAGCGCTGTACTATAAAGAGGGTCAGTTGCTTGACTCAATAACCTTGAAGTTGCAGGTGAATAAAGCAACCGGAAAGAAAATCACATTGATCAACAAACCGCTGGAGGGATATACGGGAAATGGTGCTTTTACCCTGGTTGATGGCATCGTGAATGAAAGAGGAATAGCACGGGCGAACGAGTTCATCGGCTATCGTGGAAAAAACATGCAAGCTGTCATTGACCTTGGCTCAGCGCAAAGCATCAAGTCCGTAACAACACACGCCATCACCTCTGGAGGAAGCCGCGTTCGACCACCGCAATCAATGGACGTATTCATTTCTTCAGACGGAAAAATGTATAAGCAAGTCGGGTCTACACAACAATTTTTGCCGACTACTCAGGGGAAAGGTATGCTCCAGCTACAGATTGCACCTGTTACTGCACGTTACCTAAAAATGGTAGTTACACCCGTAATGAAGATTGCCGAGGGAGAACAAGGAGCAGGTGAACAAGCACTGATGTTTATAGATGAAATAGAGGTGAATTAAATAAGCACGACAGAATACACATCCATTCTTTTGTGCTGCATACTATTGCTGTTACTGCATATGGCAAACACTTTTTGGATAGAATTTATCGGTGACAGGTCAGTAAAGATCGAAGAAAATCAATCGGTGTTGAATGCAGCCTTACAAGCGGGCATTCCTCATTACCATGCTTGCGGCGGTAATGCACAGTGTTCTACCTGCCGCATTCTCATTAAAGATGGCGCTGATAAGCTCACTCCGCGGAAAGACCTCGAACAAGCGCTTGCTAAAAAAGTTTCACTTCCGGAAAATGTGCGCCTGGCGTGTCAAACTTTTGTGCAGGGTACGCCCGTGAAAGTACATCGCATCATCAGGGACGAGGCAGACATGTTTTTGTATACAGAAGAAGAATCTAATGACGACGGGCATGCCATGGGCCAGGAAAAAGAACTGGCTTTATTTTTCCTGGACATCAGGAACTTTACACCCTTCATGCAAACCTACCTGCCTTTTGATGTGATTCACATCATGAGAAGATTGTTTGCGATTTTCAAACGTGCTATTGATGATCAGAACGGAAGAATTATTGAAACCGCGGGTGACGGACTCTACGCAGTGTTTGGATTGAAAGATGCCGATGACAATTTTTGTCAAAAAGCACTTGACGCTGCTCATGTTATTCTCCACGAAGTGGATCAGTTCAACAAAAGTTATTTGCATATTCATTTTAATCACGCCTTCGATATAGGCATCGGTATCCACACTGGGAAAACAATTGTAGGAAATATCGGACTTGGCATCAACAACAATCTCACCGTTATGGGCCTTGCGGTGAATATAGCTTCCCGCCTTCAAAATGCCACCAAGGAGTTAAACAACAGCATTGTTGTTTCGGATGATTTTTTTCAACGGCTGAACAGGTCGGGTGTTTCAGAAAAAACCAAATGGATTTACTTGAAAGGTGTACGGGAAAAGTTTAAAGTTCACCTTGTCGGCCAGGACTATGAAGTTCATTAAGTGTTTTGTTCTGCCAGAGGAATGCAAACGCTCAATAAGCAGCCTTCGCCAGGTGCTGCAGCAATGTAAGTGGTGCCTCTATGAAATTCGGCTCTGTTTCTGATGTTCTTTAAGCCTAAACCCTTGATGGTGGTTTTCGTGTCGAAGCCTTTTCCGTTGTCACTGATTTCAAGATCCAGGAAGTCTTTCGAAATCTCCATAGTGATGCGCACCTGAGATGCATTGGCGTGTTTGACAACATTGCTTAATTGCTCCTGGATAATTCTAAAAAGCGAAAGAGAAGTTTTATAGTCCAATTTCTTTAGAGCTGCAGAATCGTTTACATTGAATTGCGCAGCAAATTTTCCAGCTGCGTTCATGCGTAGAAGCAGTTCTTTAATAGAGTTCTCAAGGCCGATATCCTCCAGTTGCGCCGGGTTTAATCTATGGCTTAGATTGCGGATCTCATCAATAGCTACCTGTAGGTATTTGTACGTATTTTTCACATATACCGAATCATTCGCTGTCACTTCATTCTCCAACAAAATCTTGCAGGTGGTCAGTATCTGATTCACATTGTCGTGTAGTTCATAAGCAATCTCGCGGCGTTCATTTTCCTGCGCCTCCAATACAGCAGACAACAACATCTTTCGCTTCTCTGCTTCTACTGCTGCAAGCCGATGTTGTAAGACCTTCTTCAGCGTCACATCTTCACCCGAGCTGAGGATAGCCAGTACTTCTCCCGTTTCGCTCCTCAGGAATGCATTATGCCATTGAATCAACCGGATATCATTAGTACTGGTAAGCACTCCATTTTCATAGAATTTGGCAGACTCAGGATCTGTTTTCACCATCGCAGAAAATATCTCCCGCAGATGTTCCCTTTCGTCTTCCGGAATAAAGTTGTCGAACCAATTCTTGCCTTCGATATCTTCTTTTCTGTATCCCAGCACCTCGCAGCCTTTTCTGTTAATCAATTCTACGGTTTGGTCTGGTCTAATCACAATAAGGATCACCTCGGCAATGTCAAGATAAGCCTGGGTGCGGAGCGAATTGCCTGTTGTGGTATGTTGCCCCTCTTTGTTCCGAATCATATACGGGCAATATTTCTAATGCAATATCGTAAATGTGCAGTCAACTTGTACAGGTCTTAATTTCCTTGCGATGTATAACAGCGGAGTAGCTTGATAGTTCAAAAGAAGTTGGCCTTCCAACTCACCTCGAAAAGCTCGCCGGGAGATAGTTGCCGTATGCCCTCTTTCTTCGTTAAATCCTGCTGTGTATCCACGCTATCAGCAATTCCGCACCAAGGTTCAATACATACGAAATCCGCACCAGGGGAAGCCCAAATGCCGAGGTAAGGAAAGCCGTTGAAGTTGAAGTCAATCCCGTGTGAAGTTTTTGCCGACATCAATTTTACTGAATCTGAACGGAGGTGCTTCAGCACAATAGCATCGTCTTTGAACAACTCCTTTTTCAACGCTATGGTATTTGAATCTTGAAGCAGCGGCACTTGATGATTTTCAATCAAGCCGTCAGGGCTAATCTGCCATCGGCCCAGGGTTTCGTTTTTCTCAAATTGCAATCGGTAATCCTCATACGTAGTCCCCTCCACAAGCGGCACTTTAAATGCTGGATGTCCCCCAACAGAAAAAAACATTTCCTCATGACCCTTATTCCAAACACCATAAGTAACCGACAATTCTGCATCGAGGAGGAGGTATTTGATAAAAAACTGAAATTCAAATGGGTAGTTTTCTCGCGTCTCTTCATTGCTTTCAAGCAAAAACACTATGGCATCTTCTGTCTGCTCTTGCACTGAAAAATTCATCTCACGTGCAAAACCGTGTCGGGGTAAGCTGAACGATTCATTTTGATAATGATAGGTGCTGTCTTTCAATGCACCTACTATTGGAAACAACACAGGCGAACGTTTGTTCCAAAATGCCGGATCAGCGTTCCACATGTATTCTAAGGAATGCTCTTTGCTGAAAATACTTTGAAGTTCTGCTCCTTTCTTATCTACTTCAACCTTAAGTTGCTCGTTCTCGATCGTAAACATAAGTTAGCCCGGACTGTTTGCAGTTATGCCGTATTCTTCTTCTCGCGGGCAATTTGAATGGGATTCCCAAAAAGGTAGAACAGCTTTTTGCGGAAAGTTTTTGCTTTTCTTACATCTTTCCACATGTCGATGTACTCATGAAAATTGACATATAGAGGATTGCCCTTGTGCTCGAGCTTGTGTGTGAGGCCATATTCTACCTGCTCTTCTTCCTTTTGATACGTGCCAAACATGCGGTCCCAGAAGATAAATGTGGCGCCGTAGTTTTTATTGATATACTTTTCCTGCGAACCATGATGCACTCTATGATTGGATGGCGTGGCAAGTATATATTCAAATATGGGATGCAGTCGCCTGATGTATTCTGTATGAACCCAAAATTGGAAAAGCACCGCTATCTGATTGACAACAAAGAAGATCACCGGGTGAAAACCAATCAAAGCAACCGGCAAAAAGAAAATAAGTTTTAAATGTTGCACCCAGCTCAACCGGAAGGAAACGGTTAGATTGTAGTTTTCACTGCTGTGATGAACAACATGCGTTGCCCACCAAAAGCGTTGCTGGTGCGAAATACGGTGTGCCCAATAACTACACAAATCAAATATAACATAGCAGGGAATAAAGGTCCACCAGTTAAACTGCATGCGCCAGGGCAACTGATTATACAGCCATACTATACCGTAAAAAAGGCTGAGTTTTAATGCGGCATTTATAGCCACATTGCCAAGGCCCACACAAATAGAAGCAAACGTTTCTTTTTTATCATACAAGCCGCGGTGTTGCACGCGAGAAACAATCCACTCCAGCAAAACAAAAAAGAACATCACCGGTGCAGCCCAGATGATTATATTGGGGGCATCTCTGTTTAGGTCTTCAATAAATGAAAACGGTATCTTAGGTGCACCAAAAAGAGAATTTAAAAGAAACAAATCCTGCATCGCCAATTCTTGATGGAAAGATAATGGTTTACAACATCTGTACCATTAAATTTTTTCGTGCAGGCCTATGCAAAGATTCTTTGATTTATCGCCGCTCCTAGTTGTTTAACAAGGTCCTGGTGTTCACAGTCGGATGTCCAAACAAGATCAATCCTCTTCAGCTGCACCAGTTCCGGTGGCGTTAGTGGACCAGAGTACTCATGCAATCTGGCTTTGCAAAAATCATCTTCCAACAAATACACGTTGTAAAAGGCAATAGCGCTATTAAAAAAAAGTGCAGCTTTAAACTTCATTTGACTCGAAGCTTTACTTTTCTAAAAGTATGTTCTCAAACTATAGCTTTCCTGCAAATTATTTCAAGCAAATAAAATTGCAGTTCAACAGGCAATAAGTACCGATGAAGGCCTTTGCTTCATTCCTAAAATGCTAAACGGAAGCTTCCAAACACTCCAAATCGTGTGGCATTCGTCACGATCCTGGATTTCGGCAATGCTCTCCACACGAGATCAATGCGTAGCACTTTCAATATGTTGTCTACTCCGGTGCCTAATTCCATGTATGTTCTGCCATTCAACGACTGGAAAGGAAATTCGCCAACGAAGTTCAGCTTTCTGTTTGCATCTGACAGGTTTCCCCACAACCCTTTCGCTGTCCAGAACTGGCGAAATTTCAGTTTGCGTGTTACAGATATATATCGAAATAACCCATTACCAAAGTTATGCTCCACATTGAAGCCGGTGTAGCGGTCATGAATAAACTCATACCGATTCATCATGTTAAACGCATGTCGATTGTAGTAATGGATTTCGTTGCCGGGTGCTATATCCAAGAACATGAAAGGCAATGTTCCAAATGTGCGGCCACCAAATATGTTCAGGTAAATGCTGCCAAATGGCGCAATGCTGGCATAATCGCTGACACTTCCGGAGAGTTTGTGATAGTCGAACCGGCTGCCCAGCACACCAGCAACACCTTTTGAGTATTTTATTTCTGCAATGGGAAGCGGGCTGCCGAGGCTAGTTCTGTAAAAAGAATTTTCAAGAAATTTTTCAAGGTAGGCAAAACGTATCCGCAACGAGCTTTCTAGTGTGCTTAACCTTTCTCCATCTTTTGTAAAGTATTTTTTCTCCGGAAGGTTCGCAATAGGATCGTATTCTTTATCACGAACAGAAAACAGCACAGAGATGCCGGGCTCCCACTCTTTGAAAACATCAAGCCTCTCTTCTTTAAGCCTGATGAACTTGATAGGGACACCCTCCTTGCGGATGGCAAGTGCGAAAATATTGTCAGCACTTATTTCATCATAGTAGTTTTGGCCATAATCGAAATCATTGAGATATGAAGCATAAACATAAGAACGCGGATGTTTTTTGATCAGGTACATTCCATCGAACTCGCCTTTCCATCTACGATCACCGAATCCGTGTGCTGCATAGCCGTGAAAAACCCACCGGTCGCTGAAGTGGTGATTAGTGCCGAGATCAAACCTTAGCCGCAACCCTTCCTGCGCATTGGTAAACACCCAATTCTGCCATGGACCAATTTGATAATTGCCCACGTTGTAATAACCCGTTCCCAAGAAATTAAGCACATTTGTGTATGTCTTGAACCGTGGCATCGACATCAGTGTGTCGATCATTTTGTAGATAGATGTTTCTGTTTTGCTGAGCTCTTCGTGCCTTGATCTCTTCCAATATTCTTCGGTTCGGTTATTAGTTTCTGATGCCAGGATGATCTCTTCCTTTATCTTATTCAACTCCAGCTGGTGTACTACGCCCGAATCATTTACAACAATGTTCTTGTATGTTGTTGTTTTTCGACCAATAAACGAGAGTTTCGACTTTCCAAACGGAGTGATGTCTACTACAAACTTGTCTTTTGCTAGAAACCAGGTGCTATCATTCACCATTTGATATTCCTGCACCATGCTAAGCCTGTTTACAAAATTAAGGTTGGCGTCTTTCGATAGCCTAAGGTTCATTTTCTGAATAGCATAAGTGCTGTCATGCACCCAGCAATCACCCTCAAATGTGTTCTCCCCTTTTCGCTTTGGAGTAAAGAAGAAATGAATTAATCTGCGACCGCTTACGTATTGCGTATCCGCTACTTTATACTTATAGTATTCGTCTCCATGATCACTAACGGGGCTTACAAAACGTTTATCAAATACGGGAATGAAATTGTTGTAGAAGTTGATGTTCTGATCCATGCCTCCGAGCATCTTTGTTACACTTTCATTGTTCACACCAATCGTTTTGGTTGCCTTGAACACTTCTCGGCGCCTGACCGGCGATTTTTGGAAATAGTAATCTGATATGGTTTCTGTAAGGTATACCGGCAAGTACGCTACACCTTCAGAGGTGTCGATGTTGTTAAGAATAAAATTGAAAGGCTTCATCAGCTTTATGTCCTGGAACTTTTTCTTATTTACATTTTTAAGATCCAGCTCCAGCTTATTATACAACTCATAGGAGAAATTAGAAAATCGGTAACGATCGTTCTGTGCCTTGTGTTTGACAATACGTTTCCACATTTGCAGGCCTCGGTCAACTTTGTGAAAGATCACAACACCTGTATTGAATTTTCCTGCCTCCAAATTTATGTTGAGAAAAATAGTATCTTTTATTTGGGCAACAGGATCGACGGCAAAGCGGAATTCCTTGAACCCTACCGAGCTGATCTCAAGTGTATCCTTAGGCCAGCTATAGAACTGAAATTTAAAAGTGCCAGCAGAGTCGGTCAATTTGCCTATACCTGATTTTAAAAAGCGCACAGACGCAAAAGGTACTCGTTCCCCGCTATGTTGATCATTTACAACGCCGCTTATAACCTTTAGCTGG
>DASQNW010000195.1:0-21674 GCA_035644775.1 Chitinophagaceae bacterium
ATAGATATTTATTTTGAAAGATGAAGCACTTACTCTGCACCGGCTTCATATTTAAAAACAATATGGTTACAGCTTTCTGATCAACGACAATCCATCTCGTAAAGGCAATATAACTACTTCCAAATCTTTGCGTGTGCAGATAAATTCATTAAACTCCTGAATTGCTATTGCGCTTTTGCCTTTTATTTCATTCTTCAATACCTGACCATGAAAGAGCGTATTATCTGCTAAAATAAAACCCTTTTGCCGCACTTTCGGAAAAACGAGGTTAAAATAATTGATGTAGTTTTCTTTGTCTGCATCGATAAAAACCAAATCCCACGTATCATCCAATTCACCGATAATTTGTGCGGCTTCACCGATGTGCAAAATGATCTGATTACTAAAAAAAGATTGTTTAAAAAAAGAGCTGGCAATCTCCGCCACATCTTCTTTCAATTCAATGGTGTGCAGTAGCCCCTGGGCATGCAAGCCTTTAGCAAGGCAGAGTGCGCTGTAGCCGGTAAAGGTTCCTATTTCCAATATTCGGTGCGGAGATAACAAATGGCTGATCATCTCAAGGAACTTTCCTTGCACATGACCACTTAACATATGATGCTTTGGATGTTGCTGAATGGTAAATTCCGCCACATTCATCAGCAACTCATCCTCGGGCGAAGAGAACCGGCCGATGTACTGCAAAACTTCTTCAGAATTGATGAACATTCGCTTTAGTTTGTTGCCCGTCTATACGTTTTTTTGAAATGAGAAACAAGCCAAGGAAGGTAAGTATGCCGTTATAAATCAGTAGCTCATATCCTATTTTGAACTTCCCAAAAATGGTTGATGAAGAAGACTTTACGTTTTCCATCCAAACACTTTTGATCTTCATCTGTTTTTCCCACCACTCAATGTTGTTGAAAAAATCAATCCCCAAAACTATAACGGGAGCAATCAGGCAAACAGCTAACGCAAGCTTGTCGTTGATGGTTCTTTTCGTGAGAATTCCAAATGCAAACAACCCTAATAATGGACCATATGTGAATCCCGCCACTTTAAGGATGATATCTATTATCGACTTATTATCTATCCACTTGAAAAACATCACAACAGCAAAAAAGATAATTGCAAATGTGAAATGCACCGTAAGTCTGATCTTCTTTCTTTGCTTCTCGCTTAGCTCTTCGCGGCGTTTGATGCCGAGTATGTCAATACAAAATGAAGATGTAAGGGCAGTTAGGGCCCCATCGGCGCTTGGGAAAAGAGCAGAGATCAACCCGATGATAAATATAATTGAGATCACTGGCGGCATAAATTGCAGGGCAATCGTAGGAAAGAGGTCGTCTCCAGGCACAGTAATATTATTAGCTCTCCCATACATGTAGAGTACGCCTCCTAACAAGAGAAATAAAAAGTTCACAATGACCATAATGACGGTGAACGTCATCATATTTTTTTGAGAGTCGCCCAAGTTTTTTACGCTGATATTTTTCTGCATCATTTCCTGATCGAGGCCGGTCATTGCAATGGTAATGAACATGCCCCCGATGATGTTCTTTATAAAGAAGCCTGCGGAGTTGAAATCGGTGTTAAAGATTTTAGTGAGCTCGTTCTGCTGAAGATCTGCTAATGTTGACGGTATTGTTTGATTCATCTCCGACATCACGTAGAAAATACAAACAATCAGCCCCAGCAGCATAAACGTTGTTTGAAGTGTGTCCGTATACACAATTGTCTTTACTCCTCCTTCAAATGTGTACAGCAATATCAGCAACAGTATGATGAAAGTGGCTAAACCAAAGCTGATGTTCATGTCTCTCAAGATAAAGATCTGCAGCACGTTGATCACTAGGTACAACCTTGCTGTTGCCCCGAGCACCCGTGATATAATAAAAAAGAAAGCACCTGTTTTATAAGAAACCATTCCAAAGCGTTGCTGCAAATAATTGTAAATAGACGTAAGGTTGAGGCGATAATACAGCGGCAGAAGTACAAACGCAATAACAATATAGCCCAGCAAATAACCAAGTACTACCTGGAAGTAAGCGAACCCTGCAGTACCAACTGTGCCTGGTACCGACACGAAGGTGACGCCACTCAAAGAAGTGCCAATCATTCCAAAGGCAACAAGCATCCAGTTGGAATTTCTATTGCCGATAAAGAATGACTCATTGTTTGAATTTCGGGAGGTGAAATATGCTACAACGAGCAATAAAACGAAATAGCCAATAACAAATCCTAAAAGCAAGCCTGAAGACATAAACTACAATTTAACCTTGATGATAGCAACTATCTGCACCCCTCTCAACGTATATCAACTATACAAATTTTGAAGGTAAAGAAATTTGATTTCCTTTTGTTGAAAGACCGCTAGACATAAATGAATATTAGATCATTAGCAATTTTCTGTGGCTCCAAAACTGGAAGCAACAAAATATATATGCAGCATGCAACGGCTTTGGGTGAAATTCTGGCCCGGCATTCCGTTACCGTCGTTTATGGAGGCGGAAAGAAAGGCCTGATGGGCTGTGTGGCCGACAGCGCAATGAACCTTGGTGGAAATGTGAGAGGCGTGATACCGCAATTGCTCGTACAGTTGGAACAGCAGCATGATTCTGTTACGGAATTATTCGTTGTGGAAGACATGCACCAGAGAAAACGGATGTTATATGAGTTGTGTGATGGTGCCGTGATCCTGCCAGGTGGCTTTGGCACTCTGGATGAAATGTTTGAAATCATCACCTGGAATCAGCTGACGATCCATGACAAACCCTTGTTTCTGCTTAACAGCGGTGGGTTCTACGATCACCTGCTGTCACACATAAGAAGAATGAAAGAAGATAATTTCCTCTACGTTGATCTGCCAGATTGTTTCACATTGCTTTCCACTCCAGAAGAGATTGAGGAGTTTTTATGATTGGGAAAGACTACACTCCATTAAAACCTAAAAGTTATAATCCCACATTGAAAGTGAAGTTGAAAATAGGCCTGTTGCTATAAGGCGAGTTTTCGTTTTGAAGTACGTCGTAAAACAGAGAAATAATGGTAGCCCCCCTTCCTGCAGGAAGCACAAGTCCGCCCCCCAGCAGCAGGCTCGGAACTATCTGAGCATCCATTGTGTACTCCTGCCGTGGATTTGAATCATAATAGATTTCTTTCCCAAACACATAATTCGCTTCTGGCTGAACCTGCAACATAAAATGCTGGATCGGATACACTCTACCGAACATATTCAAACCAACCACTCCCTGCGATGATTTTCTAAACAGGTTTCCGTTACTGAATCGCTCTTTTAAACTTACATATTGAAGATTCACACCGGTACCCGCAGCAAAATGCTTATTAAACCTGTAACCAATTTGGGGTGACACGTTGATGAGGGTGTAGGTACCGAAGCTCAAACCAAAGTTGCCGCCAACGAACAGCTTGTCCCTGCTGAAGCCTTTCTTTTCCTCTCCCTCTTCTGACGCATCCTGGCCAAATGCATGAACAATAGCACATAGCATCATTAGTATCAACACCGACTTTTTCATAGAATTTTTCTTTTAAAATATTTTACCTGCATTCAGGATATTATTAGGATCAAACACCTGCTTTATCTGCCGCATAATCCGAAACTGCGTGTCATCAAAAACAATGTCTAAAAACCTTTTTTGTACAAGGCCAATTCCATGTTCCCCACTAATAGTACCTCCCAATTCCTTCACCAGCATAAATAAGGCTCTCAAACTCTGTTGAAGATGCTCATCGTCTGCAGTGTTCTCCACTCCTTCTTTTCTTATTCGAACGTGCAAATTGCCGTCACCTGCATGACCGTAACAAGCAGACTGAAATCCATTTCTTTTGCCAAGCTCTTTCAGACCAAGAATGAATGCCGGCAGTTCGGCACGCGGAACAACAATATCTTCTTCTATGTTATATCCGGCAAGCTTAACGGCCTCTGCCGCTTTCCTTCTCAGTTTCCAAAGTTCATTTTTCTGTTGCGCATCATCTGCAAAAAATATTTCTCCGGCTTCGTAATCCGCTAGAAGCTGAGCGATGGCTTCCATCTCAAGCATCAGCGTGTCAAGGTGATTTCCGTCTACTTCAATGATAAGGTGCGCAGCTATGTCATCTCCAACCGGTACAGCCGTACTATCTACTGCAGCTGCACTTATTTGCAAAGCGTCAATATCAATTAACTCCAATGCACTTGGAGTGAAGCCTGCCCGAAATATAGCACTCACTGCTTCGCCTGCTTTTAATAGAGAGCTAAAAGGCACCAACATCAACAGGTCGTGTTTTGGTGCAGGAATAAGCCTCAGAACTATTTTTGTTACAATAGCTAATGTGCCTTCACTACCCACAATTAATTGAGTGAGATTATAGCCAGTAGAGTTCTTTAACACGTTGGCTCCTGTCCAAATAATCTCACCTGAAGGCAAAACTATCTCAAGGTTCAGTACGTAATCTTTTACAACTCCGTACTTAACCGCCTTTGGGCCCCCACTGTTTTCTGCAATGTTTCCGCCGATCATACAAGAACCACGGCTTACCGGGTCTGGCGGATAAAACAAGCCTTTCTCTTTCACAGCATCCTGAAGAACCTCTGTAATTACACCAGGTTCTGTGGTCACTTGCAGGTTACGTTCATCAATTTCGATAATTGAGTTGAAGCGTTCCATAGACAACAACACACCACCAAGGTGAGGCAATGCACCCCCGCTTAGGCCGGTTCCAGCACCACGTGGCGTAACAGGAATTCTGTTATGGTTACAAATTTTCAGAATCGCACTGATTTCCGTGGCAGTTCTTGGCTTTAACACCACGTCGGGCAAAAAGTGCAGATGCTCAGTTTCATCATGCGAATAGTTGTGCAACACCTCTTCTTCTACGTAAACATGATCGCTACCAATGATTTTTCTGAATTCATCCAGTTGCTCCAGCGCCGGAATGACTAATGCTTCTGTGTTCATTAACTCGTTTACATTTAAAGAGAAGCGAAATTCGGGAAAACTATTCTACTGCGATGGCGCAAGTACCCTGAGGCATACAGAAACTTAAGTTCAAAGATTTTTGAAGGATGGACAAATGGTTTCTCTTCTGTTTCCTTTGTATTGTTCAAAAATTCCCTGCTTGATAAGGGAAAACTCAAAAGCTCCCCTAGTGTTATTATAATTTCTAAGGTCGGAGATAGTGGCATCGTAGGTAAAGGAAAACATATAATCCTTATAGCCGAAACCAACCATGGGAATGAACGACTCGTTATGCCGGTAGTATAAGCCTCCTGTGAGGACGTATTCACCGTCTCCTGAAAGATTGTAATTAGCGCTCAATCCCGCCACCAATTCCGATGATTTCGCCTGCATAGTAAAGTAGGCGTTGGGGTTCACAATCCACTGATCATTTACCATAAAACTTCCGTTCAAAAAACCAATGTAGCGACGTGGAACTTTGTTCGTGACATCATTGGTTTCAAAAAAAGACTCGCGGGGCTGATTTACATGGTGCACAGAAAAGCCAGTATTCAGGTACACCCTTTCTGTAGGGAAATACGCATAATTCAATCCTACTTGCATATCAAGGTAGCCGATGTTGTTCCTTTGAAGAGCTACACTGGTGGGCAGCTTATTGTCGAAAAATTTCCCATCGAACTGATCGGGAAACTTCAGGTTAGCAACGTTTATCTGTTTGTTTGCGTATCCAACATTAAAGCCAAGGCTCACCAGGCTTCCATAACCAATCATCTGGTGGTAAGCCAAGGCGCCGTAAATTTTATTTGAGGTTAGGTTACCACTCCCGGCTACGTCTCTCAACACAAAAGCTCCTGCACCCATCCATCCGGTCTCGTGTTGATTCTTCAGTAACTGAACATCGCCAAAAGCGCTCATAGTTCTATAAGGAATAGACATGACTGACGACCATTGGTCCCTAAACTGAGCACCAAGCCTATAATCGCCATCAGGGATGAAACCTGTGTTTGCAGGGTTTGTAGTAAGAGGAGAATTGAAAAACTGCGAGAAATGCAGGTCCTGTGCCTGCAAACTGAAGTGTATGCACACTGCTACTATAGCCGCTATCGATCTGATCAAAGTCTTCATGATGCTCCTCCTCTTTTATCTTATAAGGGTGATGTCACCCTTTTTGGTTATTTTCTTTCCATCAAAAAATTCTACGTCAAGCGTAAAGGCATATACATCCATTGGCTGAATAGCCCCCTTAAACCTTCCATCCCAACCAATGTTCTTGCTGTTCGTTTCAAACACTTTTTGGCCCCAGCGGTTCCAAATGATAAACCTCATTTTGGTGATACCAAATCCACGTACAAAAACTTTGTTATTGCCATCTGTACTCATTGGAGTGAATGCATTTGGCACATCCACTGCCGCATCAATCAACGTTTGTATGGGTTTACATATCGTGTCTGTACATCCATACTGGTTGAAAGCAATAAGGCAAGCGTTGAAGGTGCCTGTTGCATTATATTCATGACTCACCTGTTGAGCGGAATTCACCAAAAGACTATCACCATCACCAAATAGCCATTTAAACTTCACCGCATCCGGAGAAGACAAATTGCTGAACACAATGGGTGTATTCACAGTTGGTGGTTGCGGAGAAGCAGTGAAGTTGGCTGCAGGTTTATCTGCAACTACTATCGTTTGCCTTGTTGTGTCTGCAACATTACACGTTGATGAGTCCACTGCAACTAAAGTCACTGTGTAGGTGCCGGGAATATTATACCTGTGCTGCGGGCTTAGTTCCGTTGAAGTGCTGCCGTCACCAAAGCTCCAATAAAACTGCTGACCAGCCAGTGAAGTGTTGGTGAAGATAGCGTCGTGCGGGGCACAACCTGAAGGTGGTGTAGTGAATTGTGCTTTCACGTTGGTGGCAATCCTGAGTTGCAAAGTATCTTGCGCAGGATAGTTACAATAATTACTATCCATCAATATCAGGCGTACATTATAGGTACCTGCAGAAATAAACGTGTGCGTTACAGGAGCTAAGCCTGCCTGCACTCTTGGTGATCCGTCCCCAAAATCCCATGCAAAAGAAGTTGGCGTGAAAGGCAACGCTGCCGGAGCTGTAGAAAGATTGTCAAACCTGTACCTGAAAACAGTTTCATCGCATGTGCTGACTTTGGTGGCAGTGAAATCAAGTACGGCCTGGTTATCTCTCACGCTGATTTGCAGGTAAGCCGTATCGCGAATGTTACAGGTTGAAGAGTCAATTGCAATCTGCATCACCCGGTAATCACCGACAGCATTGTAGGTGTGGGAAATGTTGACGTTAGGGAAAGTAGAAGTCTCTCTGGGGCTGCCGTCACCAAAGTCCCACTCGTAGGTTAATGCGTTCCTAATGGTATCCGTAAAAACTACATTCAATGGCACACAACCCGAAGTGTCCTTTATTCCATTTATCAATGACTGTGGTGCAGCACGAACACCTGCAAAGTCCATTTCTATTTTAACCATTGCCATGTTGCAACTTTGCGAAGGGTTATTCTCCGCCCATGCACCCGGAGTAGTTGGAAAAGGCCCTGTTGGTAACCCCACCCCCTTACAGTTAGCGCAAATTGCCTGGTAGATGACTCCATTTCGATCGAAACGACTAGTGCCACCGTCCACATGATCGCCGGCGCCATTGTTCTGACCAAAGAAACTTCCAAACAACTGGCCGGTCGCATTCTTCCTTAATACAAAAAAATAAAAGTCACGACCATCGCTGCTCGATTTTATTGCATCCGGTGTAACTGTGAGACCGTTCGTACCTGAAGTAGGATAATTGTTATTCCCCGGCACCACAGCGCCTCCCCAGCCGGACACGTAAACATTCTCGCAGCGGTCCACCAGAAAGGCAACAGGAGATATATTCGGCAACGTACTTCCGGTTCCGAAGGTTGTTGAATAAACATATCCCGAGAGGTCGGGCTGTAGTTTAGCAATGAATTGTGCGCCTGCCTGGCTCCAGGTGGCGTTGATCACAGGCCAACTGCCCCGTGTTTGCCCCATTATATACGGGAAGCCAAACTTGTCGAATTGAACACCGTATATCTGGTCTATTCTGTCAGTGCCAAAGAAGGCTGATCGTATCAGATTACCGTTGTTCGTGAGACGTGTAACAAAACCATCAATATTACCCTTGAAATCGCCAGGTGAAGCCCCAGGAAAATTACTGCTCTCGGTACCACCTGCCACATAAAGCTCATTATTCAAGGGATTCAGCGAAAGCACATAAGCAGCATCATTTTCACCACCGCCTATGTAGCTACTCCACAAAATTGTGGATACATCAGGCGAGAGCTTCAGTATCACGCCATCCTGGCTACCGCCAATTGTAGTTTGAAACCCATTGTTGACGGGGAAATTTGCTGAGCGGGTGCATGACGCCACATAGATATTACCTGCTCCGTCAAGGATCACTTCACTTCTTCCATCGTCGCCATAATTCTGTTGTAAAGAAAGTGGAGCTCTTGTGGTACTCACATTTACACCATCATCAGCTACTCCGCCAAACCTTGTTGACCCAATCAAAGCTGTACCACTTGCATTTAGCTTGGTAACGATGATATCATGATCAGCTCTCCCCCCCAGGGCCGGAGAAAAATTGTTTCCTCCTGTAGTCGGGTAGGTTTTTGCGGGTGTGTTATCGTTTGAATTGGTTCTTCCTGCAATAACAAGATTACCCTGAGCATCTACTACAAGGCTATGAGGCTGCTCATTGCCGCCACCACCGATATAGGTGGCATACACCCTGTTGGAACCATCCGGAGTAAGCTTCATTATAGCGATGTCAAAGCCGCCGTTTTGGCCCGTGCCTCCTTTAAAATCAGTTTGAAAAGCACCTGGCGACACAGGAAAGCCACCGCCCCACGATATTCCTCCACCATACATACTACCATCAGGACCGTAAGTAGCGGTAAACCCCCAATTGTCGACGGTACTGCCGCTAAAAGAGCAAAAAATCAATGTGGGATCGATGACAAGCGTCTTGCTTTTGTCGTAGTTCTTTAGATCAAAGCGAACTGTATTGCCCTTTATGACGTATTTGTTTCCAACTTCCCGTCTTCCCTTTTCTTCGTATTGATAGCTGTAAGGAGCCAGTTCTTTCAACTCGCCTACAGATGTGGGGACAATAAGTTCCTGACCCTTTAGCTGTAGCTTATCAATTCCATCATACTTCAATGCCACTTTTGAAAGATCGGCACCAGGCTTAACGATCATGTCGTATTTCACGTTTCCTGCCTGCGAATAATACCTAACATCGATGTTTGGATACAGATCCTTTATTGTTACGGCCTGGTACATCTTGCATTCAGTAATCCACTTGGAAGGATCATTGCCAATAAAATAGTTACTATACGTGTAAACGGGCTTGTCAGGAATCACCTGCGGATGTGCAGAGGCATTGAGAAAGTTGACCTTGTAAGCGTGAGACTTAATCGTGAAGTCGGGTGCAAGAGTTTTTGACGGTGCTCCGTCAACACCATGGCCATGCATGTTTTCATACAGCTTTTCCCAATCTCCCGGGTTGTGCTGGACAATGGTTACGCCATCATCCTGTATGTAAATAGCCCCTGCGGGAACCTGCGCCATGAAACGCACGCGGCTATCCCACTGACCTTTGTTTTCAACGAATTGTACGTTTCCATAGTTCTGGCTGTACGAGAGAAAAAAACCAAGGCACGTGATTAGTGAAAATATGTATCTTCTAAGTATCAAAGTGTTTCTGAAATTAACTGATTTTTCCGACAAATGTTGCAGCAATAAAATGTTAAGATATTCTGCTCCACAAGGTGTTTCCCTGAAGTGTGTTTAGGTACTCTTTCAGGCGCAGGTTTTCCGGCATAATTAACTCCGGGTCTTTTTGCACCAGATCTTCAGCCGCTCTTTTCGCCAGTTCCAAAATATCCCTGTCTTTAATGAGGTCTGCAAGCTTCAGCTGCATACTCCCACTTTGACGGGTGCCTTCAATGTCTCCAGGGCCGCGTAACTCCAAATCTTTATCTGCAATTTCAAAACCGTTGTTGGTAGAGGTCAGGGTCTTTATGCGCTCTCTTGCGTCTTTCGTCAGCTTGTTAGGAGTTAGGAGTATACAAAAGCTTTTTTCTGCGCCACGTCCTACTCTGCCTCTCAATTGATGCAACTGCGATAGTCCAAACTTTTCCGCATTCTCAATCACCATTACAGTTGCGTTGGGCACGTTTACACCAACTTCAATCACCGTAGTAGACACCATTATGTGAGCTTCGCCTTTTACAAAGCGTTGCATATTAGCGTCCTTTACATCTGCTGACTGGCGGCCATGCACCATACTGATCCAGTAAAGCGGTTCAGGAAAGAACGCCTTCACATTTTCATAACCTTCCGTCAGGTTTTCAAAATCAAGTTTACTGCTTTCTTCTATCAGTGGAAAGATGATGTAAGCCTGTCTTCCTTTTTTTATTTCCGTTTTGATGAAGTCCATCACGGCCGCACGTTGCGTGTCGAATCTGTGTACAGTAGTGACTGGTACTCTTCCGGGGGGCAACTCGTCCATGATACTGTAATCAAGATCGCCAAATGCTGTCATGGCAAGTGTACGCGGAATAGGTGTGGCAGTCATCACCAGCACGTGCGGCGGCAAAGCTGCCTTCTTCCACAAGCTGGCCCGCTGGGCTACGCCAAACCTGTGTTGCTCATCTATGATCACCAAACCCAAATTTTTAAACTGTACCACCTCTTCCACTAAGGCATGCGTTCCTATGATCATGCTTAAGCTTCCATCAACCAAACAATTCAAAATGTGTTTTCGTTCAGAAGTTTTAGTTGAGCCGGTGAGGAGATGAAGACCTACCGGCAAGTCTTTCAACAACTCGCTCAAAGCACTAAAATGCTGTTGGGCAAGGATTTCTGTTGGAGCCATCAGGCAGCACTGGTAGCCATTATCTACTGACAGCAGCATAGTAAGCAAAGCCACTATAGTTTTTCCGCTGCCAACATCACCCTGCAGCAAACGGTTCATCTGGTGGCCTTTAGCAGTGTCTGCACGAATCTCCTTCAATACTCTTTTTTGAGCGCCGGTCAATTGAAAAGGTAGATGATGATGGTAAAAGCTATTAAACAAATCACCTACTTTTTCAAAAACCACCCCTTTCGAATTGCGGTGCCGCTGTGATTTAGTGATCGCAAGACGCACCTGAGTGATAAACAACTCTTCAAACTTCAAGCGTGCCAACGCACGTTCAAAGTCTTCTGCATCAGTAGGAAAATGCATGGATTTATAGGCGCTAAAACGCGTAAGAAACTTGCACCGGGCAATGATGCTTTCGGGTAAGTTTTCCGGAACATCCTTTTCACTTATCAGAGCCAACAAAGTTTCCGTGAACTTGCCTAATTGCCTGCTACCTAGCTGCCGTGCCTTTAACTTTTCTGTTGTTGAATACACCGGTTCTAAAACCGCCTTTACAGGAGCAGAATTGCTGTTCAGCATTTCAATTTCCGGATGAACCATTTGCGATTTGCCCATAAAGAAACCAACACGCCCAAACACCACGTATTGTGCTCCTATGTGCAGCATTTTTTCTATCCAACCCAGTCCTTTAAACCAGGTAAGTTCGATTGATCCACTGGCGTCCTGCAGTATAGCAATAAGACGTTTGGAGTGACCCTGCCCCACTACTTCAAAAGAAAGAAGTTGTCCCTTAACCTGTGCAAACTCGGTAGCAGGACTGAGGGCGCCGATGCTATGCACACGTGTACGGTCTATGTGACGGTATGGAAAATGGTGCAGAAGATCACGAAACGTGAAAATATTTAGTTCTTTTTTTAGCAGATCCGCTCTCTGCGGCCCCACACCTTTGAGGTATTCAACCGGATGTGCTAATATGTTGACGGTTGTAGCGATGCCTTTTGTTTATGAACAAATTTAGCGGGTTCAAAACGACTAAAAATGATTGCTTAGTTGAAAGAAACGCAAGTATGAAATTGCTTCAATTGCCAGTGTGGTTTATTCTATCTATTTTGCCGTTTTTCTTAGAACAATGAACATGCACGAGGCACTGCTTCAGATTAACCTGGACCTCCATTCCTATCGCTTGGGGATGATCAGTTTTGCCACAGCTTTTGCCTTGTCTATGCTTTTGATTCCTCCATTGATCAAGCTAATTAATCATTTCAAGCTTCACGATGTTCCCGACCTTAGAAAAGAGCACAGTATTCCGATCCCTACCATGGGCGGTATTGCTGTTTGTCTTTCACTGGCGTTTACCTGTTTGTTGTGGTTTAGATTTCCCAGCGATTTCTTTACTGTTTCTTTCTTCTTCTCTATCCTGGTGCTCTTTGCCATCGGCATCATGGATGATTTAAATGATTTACGAGCAAGAAACAAGCTTGCCATGCAATTTGCGCTGGCTTCGCTCATTGCTTTTTCAGGTGTACGCATCACGAGCCTCAATGGCATCTTTGGCATCTATGACCTCCCTTTAACCGCTCAATACTCCATTACAGTGTTGTTAATAGCAGGAATAACAAATGCTTTCAACTTAATTGACGGCATCGATGGTTTAGCAGGCGGGCTAGGGTTTATGAGTCTGACTATTCTTGGGCTGTTTCTTACGCTAAACCGTGACGCTAATAATGCGCTTGTTGCATTTGCATTGGCAGGCGGGCTCCTCGGTTTTCTTTACTACAACTTCAATCCAGCAAGAATATTTATGGGAGATACTGGCTCTCTGGTGTTAGGATTTGTAACAGCCGTTTTAACTGTGCGACTCATTCAGCTAAATACTACCGGAGGCTTTCCATTGTTAAGGCATGCACCAGTGTTTGGAGCAAGCCTCGTTTTTATTCCTGTATTTGATACTTTAAGAGTTTTTTCGTTGCGCATTTGGAGGGGACGATCACCCTTTGATCCTGATAAAACACACATTCACCACCTGTTGACGAACAATGGTTGGAGTCACAACTTTTCTTCGAAATTGATATGTGCAGTACACGCCTTTATCTTAATGGCCGGCTATTTCTTAAAAGACGTTCGGCAGGAGCTCGGTCTATTGGTGCTTTGCGGACTTATGCTACTGACAACGTATACATTTAAACGACTGCGACTGCCGGTAATTAAACAAGTAAGAACGCAGGCTTAGCTACACAAGCTAGAATAGCATTAATCATTTATAGCCACGTCTGTTTGAATAGGCTCAAAATAGCTCAAGGGAAGTGAATAATTGTTGAACGAGCGTATGTTCAGGAAATGAGCAATGGTGCCAGCAACTTGTCTTTGATACAACTGTGTTGCTTTTGTCACTTCTCCAATTTGCCGAACGCCGTTTCCTAATAAGGCCATCCAGGTTTCCGACGAGCCCTTTATAAACATTCCATGCTTGTGCCAGTTATGCCTTCCTGCGCCTCTGCCATGATCAGTGGTAATAATAAAGGTGGTTTGCTGCTTATAAAAAGGTGACGACTGCACCAGGCGCCACAACTGTCCAATGATGCTGTCTGCAAGTTTTGCCTGCTCGAGATATTGACGATAGTTCTTTTTGTGTGCGTAAGTGTCTGTTCCACCAAGGCCAATATGAACAAGCCGTGGACTGTTACTGATGATGTAGTCTTTAGCAGCAGCAAATGTTTCCTCATCGTTCCTGTTCGAGCCGTGATCAGCTGCCGCCTCACAATTGTGTTTTGCAGGATTGCACCTGCTGTTTACGTGAAGTTTGCTGCGGTCCTTGTTGAAGATGTAAGAAAACATGTCCCACGAGGTGAATGAAGCTATTTTATCGTGGAAAAATGAATTTCTATTCAGATGCTCAAAAAGCGTGATGTTCTTGTTCCTGATTCTTCTGTTGTTGAATATCGTGAGGTCTGTTGAACCGGTAAACATCTCGTTATAGCCGGGATACGACAAGGCGTAGATATTCGATACGTTTACCTTATTGCCATGCCGCCTGTTTCCAAAAATCTGCCCTTCTTTAGCAACAACACTCCATAGGAAAGGCATCAGTTTTCTTCGGCGTTGCCCTTCATCAATACTGTTAAGTGCATATCGTTCAGTAGTATCCTGGATTATTGACGGATCTGCTCCGAAGAAAAGCTCCTGCCATCTTAATCCATCGATAGTGATAATAAAAACCTTATTGTTGTTGGGATGATCTACATTTTCTTCCGCTACAGCAAATCCAACTTTTTGCCCATACGTCATTATCAAAATACACAATAGAATTGTCTTCATGGTACCTCCACTTTCCTCAAAACAACTACTCAGAAATAAACAAGGTATTAAGTGCCTGTTATTAAAACATTATCAGTAAGTAGCGCCATCATCGTTTATCCTGTTATATATTGATGGTTCACTCCTACTCAGACTGCCGTCTCCGGAAGCTTGTGCGTTCTTTACCTGCTCGCTACTCAACTTTTCCACTTCGCCGCTTTGTTGCTCCTGCGGCTGTTTTGCTTTACTCTCCTTCATCTGGTTTTCCCGATCCTGATTTGATAACTTTTGCATAAACACCTCCTGTGTTAACAGACCAATCTTAATGCCATAAAGTAAGGTGCAGAACCGGCCATTAAAGTGTCAATCGGTAATACTGCGATCGGAAACAAAATTCAACTTGATGACACGTTTTTTGACGCTGAATTGATGCGATTAAGTCTCGTAAACTTCACCTGCAATTAAGAATTGCCGCGGATTGCTTTACATACAGAACGTTTATAGCTCGGTACAATTCGAAGCACTTTCTGCTTATCTCCTGAATAGCTACTTAGTAGTAGGTGAACTTTGGCCTCTGTTTTGCCGCCGTATGTAAAATTTCACTCACAACCCAAAACCCTTTGTTATGGCAGACCTTCAGCTTACGGCTTATAACGTAAAGACAAAAGAAAAGAATGTTCCCATCCAAGATGCAGTGATCACTAAGACTGCAAAAGGAGCTTATATGGTTCAGGGACATGATGGAAAAGGAAATAAGCTTACCACCCTCTGTAATGAAGAGAAAGCACTGACAGCAATTAAGTCGGGTATAGCGAAACAGGGCTGGTGATGTATTGCAATAAACAAGATTGACCCGTTTTTAGAATTAATCAAGCACTGATCGCTATGCACTTTAGCTGGCGTGCTAATTTGCACTATTTTCTTCTCTAAAGATGTAGAATATTCTACCCTCTTGCCCGGTGATTCTATCAAGATATTGAGTCAATATTCTGCACATCAAAAACAGGTTATCACATACTTGCTACCCAAGTAAGTTTTCGCACTGCATGGCTACCTGTAGCTTAAGAAGTTGTGTGCTGCACCTCTAATACCTCTTGGTGCATGCGCATGAGAAAGCTTAAAACTTCATTCATTGAAAGAACCGGTTCAGCAATCAACATGAATAGCTTACCTACTTGTTTCAGCCTTGCCTTATTTGTACCGGTCTGCACATACTGAAGTATAGAATGAAAAGTTTCGGATTCGAAATATGGAGAGTCTGGCCTGTTTATAAAAAAACAGCGAAGAACATTTTCTTTCAATGTCATTTTCTCAAAACCGAGTGACACTGCCAGCTTGCGACAGCGCACAGTAGTAAACAGATCTTTCACCTGCGGCGGCAATGCACCAAAACGGTCTGTAAGCTCCACCTCCATTGCAAGCAATTCTTCTTCTGTATCACAATTGTCGAGACGAGAATAAAGTGATAAGCGTTCTGTTATGTTCTCTACATAACTATCGGGAATCAATATTTCGAGATCGGTATCGATGGTACAGTCCTGCACAAAATCATCTTGCTTTTGAATTTCTTCTTTAAATATGTCTTTGAACTGCGTACGCTTTAGTTCTCGGATAGCTTCATCCAACACTTTCTGATACATTTCAAAACCAATTTCTTCCATGAAGCCGCTTTGTTCACCGCCCAATAAATTTCCTGCTCCGCGTATGTCCAGATCACGCATAGCAATCTGAAATCCGCTACCTAACTCACTATGCTGTTCTAAGGTTTGCAGCCGCTTTCTTGAGTCGTTTGGAAGTGTGCTCATAGGCGGAGCCAGCAAATAGCAAAAAGCTTTCTTGTTACTCCGGCCCACACGTCCGCGCAACTGGTGAAGATCACTCAATCCAAACTGGTGAGCGTTGTTTACTAAGATGGTGTTTACGTTAGGGATATCCACGCCGCTTTCAACAATGTTGGTACACACTAAAACGTCGTACTTTTTATCAATAAAGTCAAGAATTCGTTCCTCGAGTTCATGTCCTTCCATCTGGCCATGTGCATAGCCAATACTAAGATCGGGGCATAACCCCTGCAGAAGCGCAGCCATCTCTGCGAGACCTTGCACACGGTTGTGAATAAAAAAGACCTGCCCTCCACGCTCCGCTTCAAAGTAAATGGCATCGCGGACAAAGTCTTCGTTGTACACTCTTACTTCTGTTTGAATGGGCTGACGGTTGGGTGGAGGTGTATTGATTATAGAAAGATCACGAGCCCCCATCAAACTGAATTGCAGCGTACGCGGAATAGGCGTAGCGGTTAGGGTCAGGCAATCAATATTGGTTCTGAGCGTTTTGATCTTTTCTTTGTGGCCCACTCCAAACTTTTGCTCTTCATCAATTATGAGCAAACCAAGTTCTTTGAATTTAACTTCTTTTCCCAACAATCCGTGGGTGCCGATTACAATATCCACTTTGCCCTCTTCTAATTTCCGAAGTGTATCTTTTTTTTCTTTGGCAGATTTAAAGCGGTTAATGTAGTCCACAGTTACCGGTAGATCTTTAAGCCGATCGCTGAAGGTTTTATAATGCTGAAAGGCAAGAATTGTGGTTGGAACTAAAACAGCGGCCTGCTTTCCATCTACCACTGTTTTGAAGGCAGCCCTGATAGCAATTTCGGTTTTACCAAATCCAACATCACCACACACAAGCCGGTCCATGGGTGAAGCCTGTTCCATATCTTTTTTTACATCGGCAGCGGCCTTGCTTTGATCCGGAGTGTCTTCATAAATAAATGAAGCTTCAAGCTCTGTCTGAAGGTAATTGTCGGGGCTGTGCTGAAAACCCGTCTGTGCCTTGCGCTGTGCATATAACTTAATCAGGTCGAATGCTATCTCTTTGACTCTGGATTTTGTTTTCTCTTTCAGCTTTACCCAAACATCGCTACCAAGCTTATTAATCTTAGGTACGGAACCTTCCTTACCAGTATATTTTGCAATTTTGTGAAGTGAGTTTATGTTGACGTAAAGGATGTCACTGTCTTTGTAAATAATTCGCACCGCCTCCTGTAGCTTCCCGTTTACTTCCAGCTTTTGCAAGCCACTGTATACACCCACACCATGGTCAATATGTGTAACATAGTCACCCGGCTGCAGCTCTCTCAATGCTCGTAGCGTTAGTGCTTTATTCTTATTGTATGCCTGCTTGACCTTGTACTTGTGGTAACGCTGAAATATCTGGTGATCAGTATAGCAAACGATCTTCAGATCTTCATCAATAAATCCCTCGTGAATGGAAGTAGCTATTGGATTAAAATGGATTTCCTCTTTAAGATCCTGGAAGATGCTATAAATCCGCTCCAGCTGCTTAGGATTTTCGGAAAAAAGGTATATCTCAAAACCTTTGCCCTCCCAGTTTTTTAAATCCTTCATCAATAAATCGAACTGGCGATTGAATGCAGGTTGCTCCCTGATGTTGAACTCGATCTCAAACTGTGGTCTCACAGTTGAAGGTCTTTCAAAAGCAATAGTGTGCCTCTGTTGAATGTTCTGCAAAAACTCCTGCGCCCTGATAAAGTCGTCCGGAGATACGTTGCGTTTCTCTAGCTTCTCGTCATCCGGCTCGGTCGCTGGTTTATCCAATTGCAATTGCAGAAACAGCTGCAAATCTTCCTCGCACGTCAGCAACCGGTCAAAGACAAGATCCTCATCCTGCAACCAAACGACGGTATTTTCAGGCAGAAACTCAAACAAAGAAACTTTATCCTCGTTTTCAAATTGAGTATCAACATTTGGAATGATGCTCACGTGTAGTAAACGGCGTTCACTCAATTGCGTCTCCGGGTCTATGATTCTGATGGAATCTACATCGTTACCAAACAGCTCGATCCGGTAAGGCTTTTCATTGCCATACGAGTAAATATCTATGATGCCACCACGCACTGCAAATTGGCCCGGCTCATACACAAAATCAGTTCTTTCAAACCCATAATTCACCAGCTTCTCAAAGAGTATGTCAAGGTCAAGAGCATCGTTGGTTTTAATATGGATGATGTTCTCCGCAATTGTCTTTGGCACCACCACCTTTTCGAAAATAGCTTCTGGGTAGGTAATCATAGCGCCAACCCGGTTTGCTGCACCAGCAGAGAACCTGGTGAGGGCTTCAGTTCGCAGCATTACGTGAGAGGAGTTGAGCAGCCTATAGTTTTTTCTGTTCTTAAAGGAGGATGGAAAATAGAAGAGGTTGAGCGCACCTGTAATGTTCTCGAGGCAATTATGAAAATATGCCGCGTCTTCAGGATCGTTGCATATGATCAGGTGATTCAATTGACTACAGGATGCATGTGTGAAAATAGATCCTGCTAAAAATTCGGCAGCACTGCCCCGCAGCTTTTTAAGAAAGATAGATTGAGGCTGGGCAAAAGAGAGCTTGTCCGCAAGACTAAACAGGCGGGGGTTTTGCTGATACCTTTCCAACAAATTCTGTACACTCATCGAAGGCGCAAATATACTAACCACTTGGCTCTGCGAGGTTACTGGTTTTCTGGTGATGCTGTTAAATTGACTTTGCAGATGACAAAACATTTTGGAGACCTGCACGTTTTCAATTCAACTAAATCATTGAAGAATGGTTAATTATTCTAAATTGTACGGCCGAATAACTACCCTTGAAT
This sequence comes from Chitinophagaceae bacterium, assembly GCA_035644775.1. Taxonomy (GTDB): domain Bacteria; phylum Bacteroidota; class Bacteroidia; order Chitinophagales; family Chitinophagaceae; genus Flavisolibacter. The sequence continues at coordinate 18,794 of DASQNW010000195.1, forward strand.
GAAGAATTATTTGAACAAGCTACTTCTATTGATGATACTGGGGGTTGCCACTTTTGCCATCATGCAAAAGCTTGAGCAAAAGAATAGCGACGATAGACGCCAATCCCTGGAAGAAAGCAGAAAGAAAAGAAAGGCGCGGAAGGCAGCATTTTCGGAGGCGAGAACACGATATGAGTATGATATGTTGAAAGATCCTGCGACGGGCAAGATACCTGCTGGAATTTTTCAGCGGGAGCTGGCGTTTGCTAAAACGCTTCCAGTGAAGGGTCTCTATATTAATCCGGCAGCAAGAGGTTCAGGCACTCTCATTCAAAACGAATACATACCAGCAGGACCGAATAATATTGGTGGCCGTACGAGAGCCTTGTCATACGACATGCGGTACAATGGCAGCACCAACAGGGTTATCATCGCAGGGTCAGTGAGCAGCGGCATCATGCGATCAGAGGACGGCGGTAACACCTGGACCTTAGTGACACCCGATGAAGATACCCACAGCTTCACTGCCCTTGCTCAGGATCCCCGACCAGGCTTTCAGGACACCTGGTATGCAGGAGGTGGGGAGGCGTACGGCAATACCACCTCTGAGCTGGGAGCCACATACCTCGGTAATGGCCTCTGGAGATCGACCAATAATGGAGCTACATGGTCCAAACTGCCGATGAACAACATTACCGATGTAAACGGTACGCCAATCGGCCAGGGCACTTTAGAAAACTTTGATCATCCCTTTGATTTTGTTCATAAGATAATGGTCAACCCTCTTAACGGCAATGTGTATGTTGCCGGGCATCGACGGCTGCTTAGAAGTGCTGACAATGGTCTTTCTTTTCAAACAGTTTTTGGAAGCAATACAGCAGCCACGTCAGGCAATGGTCAAATGGACGTTGCCATAAACAACCTCGGGAGGATTTTTTTAGCTGTGAACGGCGGCAATCCGGATAGAAATCTTAGAGGTGTTTGGGTGTCGAACACTGGCAATACAGGAACATTTTCGCGAATAGCCGGCGGACAAACTGCAGGCGTTAACCTGGTACCCGGCTGGAGAGCAAATAGCGAGGAAGATACTTCGCGGAGAATTCTCATTACGCTGGCACCATCTAATCAAAACATCGGCTACGTCTATTACGAAAACGGAGTAGAAAACGAAACCCTTCAGCCAGAAGCAGATCTTTTCCGATTTGAAGTTTCCGGCAACACCTTCACCTGGATCAACAGATCGGCAAACATGCCGGATTTTCCCGGTGGCAATCTTGTTAATTCAGACCCTCTAGACGTTCAGGACGGGTACAACATGCTGGTGACTGTAAAACCGGATGACCCGAATTTTGTGTTGGTGGGAGGCACCAATCTGTACCGGTCCACTGATGGTTTTGCAACCAACACTCGCACTGCATGGATTAACGGCTATGCCCCTGATTTCAGCTACCAGCATTATCCCAATGGGCATGCGGACCAACATTCATTTACTTTCAACCCCGCAAACCTTAACCAGGCCATCTGTGGAGATGACGGTGGCATACGCTTTAGCAGCAATATCACGGCAAACAATGTTTCCTGGAGTCCATTGCCCAACTACCAAACGCTCCAATATTACTATGTGTCCATAGACCCGGAAAAAGGCAAGTTCAACTTCATTGGTGGCTCGCAGGACAATGGCGTGTTGTTAAGGGATAAAGCACGTACGATGGGCACTCCTACCAGCGACAGCAATAACCACGTGAGGTTACTTGGAGGTGATGGCGGCGCTATTGGGGTGGCTCAAAGAAGCTCTAATGGAAATCAATTCGTGTACGGCAGCTCGCAATTGGGAGACATTCGCAGGATCCGCATTGCACCCACTTCAGCCTCTACAGAGATACAGCCGGATAATCTGACACCGAATGATGAAGGCGGCTTTGGCGAGTTCGTCACCAACCTGAGATTAGATCCTGATAACAATGAGGATCTTTATTATGTCAATTTCAACCGTCTTTTTAGAACCACTACTGCATCCACAGTTACTTCATCTACGTGGACGGAGCTTGTCGCCGTTGGGCAGGCAGTGAACACCATCAATAATGAAGATGTGTCCATCCGAGCCCTTGCTTTTAGCAGAGGTGCTTACAATCCTACTCGTGCACTTTTTATCGGTACAACAAATGGTAAGATTTTTCGGTTAGATGATCCAAGAAACGCAGCTCCGTCAAAGGTGCCGGTAAACATCACACCTTCTCAACTTACTGGCAATGTCCAGGATATCGCTGTCAATCCTTTGGACGATAACGAGCTCCTGGCTGTTGTTTCCAACTACAACACTGTAAGCATCTGGTGGACGAATAATGCAAGATCTGCTGCACCCACGTGGCGCAATGCAGAGGGTAATCTCACATTGCCATCCATGCGCAGCTGCGTAATTGTGGCCGACACTACCAATGGCTCCAGCAACTTTGAATACTATGTAGGAACTTCTGTGGGGCTATACAGTGTGAGCAACCTTGGCGCGTTGCTTACAACTAATCAAAGGCCTGTTTGGCAAAGGGAAGGAAGCAGAACCTTAAATTATGCTGTTGTTCAGTCAATCGCTTATAGACCTTCTGATAACACGCTGGTGATAGGCACCCACGGCAATGGAATGTTTTACACGATAATCGGTGAAAGCCTACCGCCGCCGGTTCCTGGAGGTGAGGACGTATTTATAGAGCTGATTGCACCGACTTACACCAATGGGCCTGTAAACTACCGCGTCGGCAATCTTACCACTGTAAAAAAGATTATGATCCGGGTCTTTAATGCGTCAGGGCAATTGATGCAGAAAGAAGAAAGGAGTTATGAAAACGGCCCTCCTTTAGACTTAAGCAGATTCGCATCAGGCATGTATATTATCTCCATATCAAGCGAT
>DASQNW010000196.1:0-4087 GCA_035644775.1 Chitinophagaceae bacterium
TCTAGGTTGAACACCTTCATCTGTTGGATCATACACTTTCACAACCAGCTCCTGTTGTCCTTTCTTCAGAAACGAAGTAATATCGAATGAAAACGGGTCGTAACCACCTTCGTGAGTTCCAACTCTTTTTCCATTCACAAAAACAGTAGCCTGCCAATCCACTGCACCAAAATGTAGCAGCACTTTTTGGCTGCGGAGGTTAGAAGCCAAAGCGAAACTGCGCCTGTACACCAGAACACTGTCTTTCCCCACAGTCTTACGCACCTTTGATAAAGAAGCTTCTACAGGAAAGGGCACAAGTATTTTGCCCTCGTATCCTTTTGATGTTGCATTCACCGGATCAATGCTGTAATCCCACAAGCCATTTAAATTGATCCAACTTTTACGTACCAACTGAGGTCTTGGATATTCGTTAAGTGGTTGAACTATGTCCACCTGAGAAGCCCAACGTGTGTTAAGCTGGCCCTTTGCATCCTGTGAGTTGAGACTAATAGAAAAAAAGACTGAAGTAAACAGTAGCAAGCAAATCTTGTTCATAATCTTAATTAAAACAGGTACGGGGTTACCTTGAATTAATCCTATAAACCTACATCATCATCTGATATCAACAAAACACAGTTGTGTTGTTATGTTAGTTTTTTTATAGTGGCGAGTACAGATACAGAGAGTCCCATCGCGGCAATAATGATGAATGATACCCTAAGGCTGGATATCCCTGCAACAATGCCTATCAGCGGAGGACCAATGAGGAATCCGAGGAATCCAATAGTAGATACTGCTGCGATAGCTACACCTGCGGACATCACCTTTGATTTACCTGCAGCACTATATACCAGTGGCACAACGGAAGAAACTCCAAACCCTACCAGGAGAAAGCCGAAAATTGCTGTCCATAGTTGAGGAAAGACCACTGCAATCATTAAACCGCTTGCGATGAGAGCACCGCTGATTTTTAGTGTGGTTTGTATACCATATTTGCTGGTAAACCAATCAGCTATGAATCGGCCCGTCGCCATCGTTGCCATAAACGCTGTATACCCGGCGCCAATCCAGGCCTTCTCAGCCATCACCACTTTTTTGAAGTAAACTCCACTCCAGTCAAACATAGCTCCTTCACAGATCATGGTGCAGAATGCAATGATGCCTAGGTTCACCAAAGATTTGTCTGGCTTCATAAATATTTTTTGGCCAACCTGCGGCTTGTTGTGATCTTCTTTTAACGTATACCGGAAACTTAAGATAGTGGTGAACACAATAATGGACGCAATGAAAATGAAGTGGTGATAAGGAACTACGCCGTTGCCGATCATTGCAGAACCTATAGCGGCAGCGGTAAACCCAGCAACGCTCCACATGCCATGAAATGAGGCCATAACAGGCCTTTGGTAAATTGCTTCTACACCAACTGCTTGCGTGTTTACGGAGACGTTGGACATGTTGCCGCAAAAGCCAAATAAAAACAAACAGAAAATTAATTGCGCTTTGGTTGCTGCAACGCCAAGGCTGATAAGCACAATGCTATAACACACCAGTGCTGCTGTCACCACTTTGTAACTACCTGCACGTGCCACTAACCAGCCGGAAAACGGAATGGATATGAAGGAGCCCACAGGGATAGCAAACAAGACGAGTCCAAGGCCTGACTCGGACAAGCCTAAGTTCTGCTGGATGGTTGGTATCCGCGAAGCCCAACTCGCGAAACACAGCCCCTGCAAAAAAAAGAGGGCTGCTGTTGTAATCCGGAACGTGAGCCTTGAATAAGGAAGTTGCAACTGATTGTAGTTCATTGCCGGAGATAGCGAATTGATTGTTTATGCGGATTCAGAATCGTAAATCAGCACCTTTGTCCACAGATGCGAGCAATCCTCTACAAATTTCTTGTGAATTTCATTGGGTGGCTGATATGCATCATGACCCTCTTTGTTTTCAAAAGCTGTCAGCAATGAATATGAATATGTTCGTTCGATAATTGGCCTGTCTGTAGAAGCAGGTTTCCCCACATCACCAAACTTCACTGTTTCTATTGTCAACAAAGACTTTACACCTTCTTCAAATTTGCGGACTTCACCGGTGGAAATCCCTTCTTTCAACCAAAAGAAAACATGATGTACAAACATGAGCTTAGAGAAATAAATTGGCTGCAATTTCAACAAAATCCTTTTACAATCGTACTCGCTTAAGAAATCAACATTAAATTACGGGCCTATTAAACCCTTGCCATGTCAAGAATTGTTGCATGTTCGATCCTTCTTTTCTGTATTATTTCCCATGCATTCTCCCTTCCTGCAAAGGCTCCCAAACGCTCTTATTTCGAAATACGAGTTTACCATTTTGGCAATCAGCAACAGGAAAACGTGTTGGATAATTATTTGAAGAATGCGCTGGTGCCCGCATTGCACCGGAACAAGATCAGAGAGATTGGTGTGTTCAAGGCTTTGGAAAACGACACAGCCGCTGATAAAAAAATTTATGTGCTCATTCCTTACAAGTCTTTGGACCAGTTTTTAGAAATGGCAGGCAAACTACAGAAAGATAATGCCTACCAGCAAGCGGGAAGTGAGTATATAAATGCACCATACACTCAGCCGGTATACACGAGAATGGAAACCATCTTGCTGAAAGCCTTTTCAGGAATGCCGTTCTTAGCCAAGCCTAACCTCGACAACACACGAGAAGATAATGTGTACGAGCTTCGCAGCTATGAAGGACACACAGAAAAGATATATCAAAACAAAGTGGACATGTTCAATAAAGGAGATGAGATAGGTTTGTTCAAGCGGCTTGGATTCAATGCAGTGTTTTATGGTGAAGTAGTTGCGGGAGCTCGTATGCCTAACTTAATGTACATGACGTCTTTCAACAATAAGCAGGAGCGAGATGCGCATTGGAAAACATTTATTGATGACTCTCAGTGGAAGAAATTATCTTCTGATCCGGGGTACCAGCATAATGTTTCGAAAATAGACATTTACTTTCTGCGTGCTACAGACTATTCTGATCTATAAGTTAACCCTGCTCCTCTTTCATCAGCTGCAAAATGTCCGCAACTTTATAGCCGGGCCACGCTCCTGTCATGGAGGCAACAAATGCTCCCAAAGCATTTGCAAATGCAAGTGCATCCTCAGCGCTCGAGCCGCTAATTGTTTGAGATAGAAAAGCTGCGAGAAAAGCATCGCCACTCCCGATGGTGTCTGCTACCTTTACACGATAGCCTTTATGCTTGATTAACTTACCGTTTTGCGAAAGAATGGCACCCGCATTACCCATCGTCACAAGCACAGCATGTAAGTCAAACTTTTCTTCTATGGCTTTTAGCTGATCGTGAATGTCACTGTAAGAATTCAGCCATCCGGAAATGAGTTTAATCTCGTGTTCATTCAACTTCAATATGTCTGCTTGCGTAAGCAATTGCAGGATGAACTCTTTAGAAAAATGCGGCGGTCGCAAATTAATATCCAGTACCTTGATATTTGCAGCCGGTAAAAGCTGTAAGAGTGTAGTTCGAGATTTATCGCTTCGGGCAGCCAAACTGCCAAAAACAAAATAACCCGCATTCTGCACCGCTACTTCAGCTTCCTTAGAGGCTTCGATAAAATCCCAGGCAGCAGGATATCTTATGTCGTAAACCACCTCATTATTCTCCTTCGTCTCCGCATTTACCAAGCCAGTCGAATACTGTTTATCTGTTTGAATGTGTGCTGTGGAAAGATCCTGTTCAGTAAGCAACTGAATCAACTTTTCGCCCCAGGCATCATTGCCAATTCTTGTTATGATAGCAGGTGATAATCCAAGTTGCTTAAGATGGAAAGCTACGTTCATTGGCGCACCGCCGGGCATCGCTCCAGAAGGGAGGATGTCCCAAAGAATTTCGCCAAAACAAACAATGTCCTGCTGCATACTTTATTATTAATGTACCATCGTGCGCTCAATCTGCTCCAGAGATTTTCCTTTTGTTTCTGGCATAACACGCCAGATGAAAATGGCAGCCAGCAACATCATCAAACTATAAAAAACAAACGAATAGAAGCCTCCTTTTTCACTACCTTCTACTATCACCGGAAAGGTCCATGAGATAATAGCGGCCATA
>DASQNW010000197.1:0-10370 GCA_035644775.1 Chitinophagaceae bacterium
CCGGCTGTTGCTTTTAAGATCACAGGAAAGCCCATATCTTTTGCTAACGATCGCGCCTCCTCCAGCGACTGCAGTAATCCACCACTTCCCGGAATCACTGGTACACCTGCTGCTATCATTGTTTCTTTGGCGGTGATCTTATCACCCATTTTATTAATCATCTCGGGGGTAGGACCAATGAACTTTATTCCGTGATCAGCACAGATCTGCGCAAACTTTGCATTTTCCGCAAGGAAGCCGTATCCGGGATGAACTGCATCAGCATTTGTTATTTCGACTGCAGCCATAAGATGCGGAATATTTAAATAAGAGTCGCTGCTCGGCGGCTTGCCGATACAAACTGCTTCATCGGCAAACTTCACATGCAAGCTGTCGCGGTCTGCTGTTGAGAACACAGCTACCGTTTTGATGCCCATTTCACGGCATGTACGAATAACGCGTAAGGCAATTTCGCCGCGGTTGGCTATCAGAACTTTTTTAAACACTCGTTATTGATTAAAAATGAAGAATAAAAATGTAAATACCTGCAGGCACCAGGATAGTTTACACTTTGCATTTCACATCAACTTTATGCGGGTTCTACCAGGAACAAAGGCTGATCGTATTCTACCGGTGACGAATCTTCTACCAAGATTTTCACCACCTTACCGCTTACTTCACTCTCGATTTCATTAAACAACTTCATTGCTTCGATTATACATACCACTTCACCCTCAGTTATTTCAGTTCCTATTTCAACAAAGTTCGGTTTGTCAGGTGACGGCCTCCTGTAAAAAGTACCAATCATCGGGCTCTTGATGGTTATTGTATTTGCAGACGGTTGTGCGGGTGTTTCGGCCTGAGACGTAGATGTGTTTGATTGAGCTGAAGGCAAAGCCTGCTGTGGCATTTGCTGCGGCATCATCTGAATAGTAGCTGGCTGTGCGCTGGTAACAAGCTGGGTTAAGCGTTCTTCTTTTTGCTTGATTGTAATTTTAAAGTCCTTCTGCTCTACGGATACTTCCCCAATGTTCGATTCATTGACCAATCTGATCAACTCCTGTATTTGCTTAAAATCCATTTGTTTCAATTTGAATGATTTTGGTTTAAACAGGGTGGCTAAGATAGGAAGAAATTGATTGCACGATGCAAGTTGCCGCTACAGCATTCAGTGTGAGTTGTCAAAGAATTTTTCAATAAAAAGAAAAGGCGCCAACCGGACGCCTGCAAAAAATTTGTTCAAGGTGAATCATCACTCCTTCACTCTTTCAACGTATTCACCGGTTTTGGTATTTACACGAATCAGTTCTCCCTCGTTGACAAACAACGGCACCATCACTGTGGCGCCGGTCTCCACGGTAGCCGGTTTCAGTGTGCGGGTGGCAGTGTCGCCCCTCACGCCCGGTTCGCTGTACGTAACCTGCACCACGATCTTGTCAGGCAATTCTACGCTCATAGGACTGTCTATCTCCGTATTGATCAAAACCGAAACCATCTGTCCCTCCTTCAAAAACTGTGGAGCATCAACAAGGTTCTCTGCCACGGAAATCTGCTCGAAGGTTTCGTTATCCATGAAGCTGTAACCAGTGTCATCTTTATACAAATACTGGTATTCCTTCCGTTCAACACGTACGGGAAAAATGGAGTCGCCGCTGTTCCAGGTCTTTTCAATAGTGCGGTTGTTGTCAACTCCAGTGAGCTTGGCCCACACTTTTGCTGCCGCACGGGCAGTTTTGTTTTCACCGAATTCAACCACTTTATACAAGCTGCCGTCAAGCTTAATAATTAAACCACGGCTGATATCTGCTGTAGACGCCATTAGAAGAGATTTTAAATGAAATTGAAGGGCGGCAAATGTACTGCAAAAACAGTATTCATCAATAGAGAAGAACCTGCACGTGGAATCGGAACCAAGGGACACACCGGTGGTGAGGGAGAGAAGGAAGTGTTTAACGTAAAAGCGCTAAACAGAATATAACGCGTTTCGCTCCTATGTAGTTTCTTTGCTGATGCGATTTGGTTTTATGATTGTCTTCATCTGCAGCGTTTTATTGTTGCAGGCCCAGGTAGATACAATTACTCCTCCCTACAAACGGTTTCCCACTGTACCGCCGTTGCAATTGCTGCTCGGCGACAGCACTACTAAATTTACTAAGGACAACATCCCGCGGAAGAAACCGGTGTTGATTATGTTGTTCAGCCCTGACTGCAATCACTGCCAACGAACCGCGGAAGAGCTATGGCAACATCAAAAAGAAATGAAGGACATTGTAATAGTGATGAGTACTTTACATTCTATCAGTCAAATGAACGCATTCGTACGGGAATACAGGCTGGATGAAATAAAAAACATTGTGACGGGCAAGGACGTGCATTACATCTTACCATCTTTTTACGGAATTAAAAACCTGCCTTATCTGGCGATGTACGACAGAAAAGGCAAATTGATCATGGGCTTTGAAGGTTCAATGCCGGTGATAAAAATCCTTCAGACTTTCAAAGAGAAATAATGGCTCCGGCAATTTTCTGTTCAGACAATCAAAATCTGCTCAACATTTATACTAGGACCATACATTCTCGACAGAAAAACGCAACCATGCCACCCCCGCCGTTCTCCTAACTACGATGTCTCATTATCTTTGCGGCACAAAAATCTTCACCAAAAACTTTATAGATGAAAGTAACTGTTGTTGGCGCTGGTGCCGTTGGAGCTACTGTAGCAGATAATATCGCAAGAAAAGAGCTGTGCGAAGAATTGGTCTTGTTAGACATAAAAGAAGGTGTGGCCGAAGGTAAAGCTCTTGATATGATGCAGACCGCTGCATTGTTGAACTTCGATACGAAAATTTCCGGAAGCACAAATGATTACAGCAAAACAGCAGGATCTGATGTGGTGGTGATCACCTCGGGTTTGCCAAGAAAGCCTGGCATGACCCGCGAGGAATTGATCGGGGTGAATGCCGATATCGTAAAGGGAGTTGCACAGAATATTTTACAGCACTCACCTGACACCATATTCATCATTATCAGCAACCCTATGGATACGATGACATATCTCGCTCTTTTATCTACCGGTGTGGATAAGAAAAAAATCATTGGGATGGGAGGCGCACTGGATAGTGCAAGATTTAAGTGCTATCTAAGCCTTGCACTTAATTGCTCGCCTGCCGATCTGAACGCAATTGTTATTGGGGGTCACGGCGATACTACCATGATTCCACTTATTCGCTACGCCACGTGGAATAGTGTGCCTGTTACAGAGTTTTTGAGTGCAGATCAACAGAAGCAAGTAGTTGCTGACACGATGGTGGGTGGCGCTACTCTAACCAAGCTTATTGGCACATCGGCATGGTATGCACCGGGTGCTGCAGGGGCTGCAATGGTAGAAGCCATCGTCAGAGATGAAAAGAAATTGGTTGCCTGTTCTGTTGCACTGAATGGTGAATATGGCCAACAAGACATCTGTATGGGAGTGCCGGTAATTCTTGGAAAAAGCGGCTGGGAGAAGATTGTAGATTACAAACTGAATAGTGAGGAGCAGGATTTATTCAGCAAGAGCGCATCGGCCGTGAGGGGCATGAACGATGTGCTGAAAACATTGCATTAATTGATAACATTATGTTCTTTCGAGCCATTGCGTTGCAATGGCTTTACTTTTCTATCCTGAAGCAAAACCTGTTTATTTTCCCTGCAAAGTCAAAAGGAGTTGTTGCCTTCGTGATGTCTTTTATAGCAGAAGCGCTGATTCGGCTCTCATCCAATTTGAACCTGGTGAAGTTGGTACTGAAATATAAGATTCCCTCGGGCTTCAGTATTCGCATGCATTCGTTGATCAACGCCACATGATCTTGCTGAATGTCCAGATGGTCTTCCATTCGCTTGCTGTTGCTGAAAGTTGGTGGATCCATAATGATAAGGTCGAAAGTTTCTGAAGCGGCTCCAGGCAGATACTGCTTCACATCTGCATGTACTATTTGGTGGTGCTTATAATCAGGAAAATTGAGTTGCATGTTTTTGACTGCCCAATTGAGATAAGTTTTCGACAAATCAACCGACATGACGGTTGCAGCTTTCCCCGCCACGGCGTAAACGGAGAAGGAGCCGGTGTAGCAAAAAAGATTCAATACGTTCTTGCCAGCAGCGTCACTTCTCACCATGGCTCGCGTAATCCGGTGGTCTAAGAACAAGCCGGTATCGAGGTAATCGCTCAAATTCACAATAAACCTTAAACCTTGTTCGTGTACCACATGCTCCTGCTTCAACTCGCTTATTTTCTGGTATTGTGCTGATCTGGTTTCTTTTCTTTCTCTTAGGCGAACGATGATGTTTTCCTTGCCCACGTTCAGTACTTCCATGATGATGCTAACGGATGTATCCATCCAGAGGGCATGCTCATGCTGTTCCATTCCATGCCTTCGTCTATACTCAGACACGTAAACTTTATCTTCAAATCGTTCGATTATGAAAGGAAATTCAGGAAGATCGTGGTTGTAAATCCGGTAGCAGCTCACACCATGTCGGATCGCCTGCTTTGACAAGTGTTTGTATACCTTGGCCAGTCTGTTCCTGAACATTAAATATTTTTCGGTATCGTGCTGCATTTGCTAATATTTTTAGAACTTCGTCAGCCTTTCTCCTGCCAAAAATAAAAGAGTTGATGTATGCCATTGTAGATATCGAGACCACTGGTGGTTATGCCGCTGCCAATGGCATCATTGAAATTTGCATCCAGATATTTGACGGCGATGGAGTAGTAGAAGAATTCGAGACGCTGATCAACCCGGGGCAGGTAATTCCAAAATATATACAAGCATTTACGGGAATTACAAATGAGATGGTGCAAGAGGCGCCACGGTTTGAAGAGGTTGCTGAAAAAGTGTTCACGATTTTACAAGGCAATGTATTTGTAGCGCACAATGTAAACTTCGACTACTCATTTTTGAAAAGCCACCTTGAGTTCTATGGCTATTCTTTAAACGAGAAAAAGCTTTGTACTATCCGCCTTGCGAGGCAAATATTTCCCGGCTTACCATCGTATAGCCTCGGCAATCTTTGCCATTCTTTAGAAATCACACTTAAAAATCGGCACCGGGCAGGTGGCGACGCAAGGGCTACTGTAGAATTGTTTAAGAAAATTCTTACAGAAGACACTAAGAATGTTGTAACGCTAAGCCTTCAGCGAAATTCAAAAGAACAACAGCTACCACCAAACGTGCCGAAAAGGGATTTTGCTCAACTTCCCGTGTCGCCGGGTGTATATTACTTTCACGATAACAAAGGCAAAGTAATGTATGTAGGCAAGGCAAAGAATATCAAAAAGCGGGTAAACAGTCATTTCAGCAATAACTCAGATGGTCGGCAGCGTCAAGACTTTTTGCGGTATATTTACTCCATCTCATTCAAATCGTGCGGCACAGAACTTATGGCCTCTATATTAGAAGCCGCTGAAATAAAGCGCTTGTGGCCGATATTCAACCAGGCGCAAAAAACACAAGAAGATGTGTATGGCATTTTCATGTATGAAGACCAAAAAGGTTACCTAAGGCTGGTGATCGATAAAAAAAGAAGGCACAGTAAACCTGTTTGCAGTTTTCACAACAAAGTAGATGTACATAATTTTTTAAAGAAGCTTTTGCAGCGGTTTCGATTGTGCCCCCGCCTTTGCTACATACAATCAGATCAGGAAACATGCATCGGCATTATAGAAGAATATTGTAATGGAGCCTGTGAAGGATTAGAAGAAGCGGGCGTCTATAACACACGGGTTCGGGAAGCGCTTGCCTCATTAGCCAACAAATCATCTTACATACTATTTGATAAAGGAGTAGAGGAAAACCAGCTATCCTGTATAATGGTCGAAAAAGGATCGCTTGTGTCAATAGGGTTCGTACCTGTACATTTGAAAAATGGCGACTTTTCAGCGGTCCGGCAATGCCTTGAACCATTGAAAGAAAATTCTGTCATTCGCCATCTTCTTTCCCGATATGCTGAACAAAACGAAGACAAGCTGTCCTATTTACCTGAGAACCAATAAAGTATTATTGATTCAGATCCATTCAAATGCGGCATCTTGCGCCATTGATGCAAAGAGCTGCTGTAATTCCTTTGGTGGAACGGTAATTTTCCTCTGATTCATGTCGATCCAGGTCCCGTCAACAGTTAGAACTGCAGCAACAACGCCTTCGTTTTTTCTGATTGTATGACGAATGGTCCACCGCGTGAAGTCGTTCGTTGCTTTTGCCAGGAACAAGTCGATATCGACAGAATCACCTAGCTTGATTTCTTTCCTAAAAACACATTCCTCCCGAAGAAGCACTGGTCCAATATTCATTTCCCTGAGCGTATCTGTTGTTATCCCTTGTTTATGAAAATAGTTTATTCGACAAAATGCCCCCCAATCATAATACACTGAATGCCTCACGTGAATATTTGGGTCAAGGTCGGCCCATCTTATTTGTAGAGGCTGCTTATGCTGCATAGAGATAAAGATATTAATGGCCAAAGGAAAGCTAAGTTTTGTCAAACGTTCAACACGAATTCTTTAATTGTGGCAGTAGTATAGCCTGTTTTTATATTAACCTTACCATCTCCTGCTCCTTTAATCTTTACTTTTACAGCTTTAATCTCCAACAATGAAAAAACTCGTCGTCCTCTTTGCAATCGGATTTTCTTTGGCCACTCAGGCGCAAGTAAAAAAACCAACAGCCACAAAACCAACTGCCAGTAAAGCTGTAGTACCGACTACCTTATTAAAAACCCTGAACGACTCCGCAAGCTATGCCATAGGCCTCAGCATTGTAAACTTCTATCGTCACCAGGGTATCACCAATTTGAACACTGCTGTCATCAGCCGGGCTATACAAGATGTAGTGAACAATAAATCTCTGTTGCTTAGTGACGACCAGGCAAATGACGCTATGATGAAATTGATTGGCCAGCAACAAGAGGCGAAATCTAAACCCAATATTGACGCCGGACAAAAGTTCTTAGCCCAGAATAAAAATAAGCCAGGAGTAAAGACGACCGCTTCCGGGCTGCAATACGAGGTGTTGAGAGAAGGTACCGGCCCTAAGCCCACCCTAAACGATTCAGTAGAAGTGCATTACGCAGGTACCCTGATTAACGGAACTGAATTCGACAATTCATACAAAAGAGGCCAGTCTATTAGCTTCGCTGTAACAGGCGTAATAAAAGGCTGGACAGAAGCTTTGCAATTGATGAGCGCCGGATCGAAGTATAAGTTGTATATACCCTATCAGCTGGGATACGGCACGAACAACGTTGGATCAATTCCCGCGGGCTCTACATTGATTTTCGAAGTGGAACTTCTGAACGTGAAAGGCAAGTAATAACAAAAAAGGGATGATCCTTTGATCATCCCTCTTTCTACTTACTAACCTTTATTCAATCTTTACTTTACAACAAGCTTTTCAACCAGTTTGCTTCCGCTGTTGCGGTCAGAAACCTGGATTGTATACATACCACTTCTCAGCGCTTTAATTTGAAGGGTGTTGATTACGTTTGTAAACCTGTGCACCAGGCGGCCGGAGATATCTGTCAGGTTCACGTCCTTGGGTGATTCATTTTCAAAAACTACACTCACGTCGCCATTTGGAGATGGATTAGGATATACCAACATTTTAATGGCCAGACCCTCGCCTCTTACAGAACGGATATCACTGAACTTTGTTTTTCCATCGATGTCCATTTGAAGAATGCGATACTGAGAAACACCTTTTGTAGCATTTGCATCTGTGAAGGTGTAGCTAAGATCTGAATTGGAGTTGCCTTCCTGAGCAAGAGAAGAAACGAAAGTCACGTTCTTCCATCCGTTTCCATCATTTCTCTGGATATAAAATCCCTTGTTGTTCTGCTCTGAAGCGGTAGTCCAGGTAAGAGATACGTTTGTTTTGTTGCGTGACGCTGTAAACGCTTTGAAAGAAACAGGTGTAACGATCTCCTGACGGGCTTCTATGCTTACATTGTCTATAATGTAGCGTGTGCCTTGGCCACAGTTTCCTACAGTAGCATCCACTAACAACTTATAAGACGCACCTGCCGGCACCTGTGTCGCTACAGAGGTGTTGATCACGTTCATTGCGTTTGCATTCACAACTTTAGTGAACTGACCAAAGATCATTGATGCAGGAGGAACAGAAGTGCCGGTATAAGCACTGTTAACCAGGTACACAGTTACGGTAGCACTGCAAGCAGACATGATTTGGTTGCTGCAATTAGGCTGACCTGGGCTAAAAACATAAAAGTCGAAAGACAATGTCACTGCTGTATTTGAAGCAATAGAGCCAAGGTTTGGTGACAAAAAGGCCACTACATTATTGCCATTGCTGTTTACGCTGGGGCCTACTTCCAAACCCCCGGGGTTTGATACGCAATTGTTTCCATTCATAACAGAGTAAGCTTCTACCTGAACGTTTCCTGAAGTTTCCCAACCAGTGGGGACTTGTCCATTGTCGAAGTTTTCAGTGGTCTGCGCGTTTGTTAGCGCCGCAGTCGTCATTAGGGCTAGGGAGAATAGAATTTTTTTCATTTTTTCTGTTTAAGGTTTATGATGAGATGTTTCATCCGCTATTGCGGTTTCTCTCAAGGATATCAATGGCCATAAACAGGATAATGAAAAAAGAGGTTCAACGAATGGATCTGAACGGCTTTACAAAGGCTGGAACTTTTTTGAAAAGGTTTTAAGAAACTCGGAGATTATAGGGCTTTTCGGAGAGGAATTCAGAGTAGTAGAACGAAAGTATAAAATGGTTTTTTCATTTGCAATAGCAGCAGGCATTTTTTTTAATCTGCGCTTGAATGAATAAAGGGATGGCTAGAAAGCCATCCCCCGGTTGAGCTAACCGACCTTAAACTATCGCTAGTTTACCACCACTTTTTCTACAGCTGTTGCTGCAGTATTGCGGTCTGTTATTTTGATCGAGTAAAAACCTTTCTTTAGATTATCAATCACCAATGTGTTTCCGGCTACTCCTGCAAATCTTTTAATCAGTCGGCCCTGGAGGTCATTCACCAGCACGTCTCGAACGCTGGTGCTTTCAAAAACCACGTTCACCTTTCCGTCTGTGCTGGGGTTTGGATATACTGTTATTTTGCTGATGATGCTTTCGCCACGGATAGCACGGATGTCGCTAAACATTGCTTTTCCGTCGAAATCAACTTGTAAAATCCGGTATTGCGAGATTCCTTTTTCAGTGTTGGCGTCGTTAAAAGCATAGCTTAGATCTGAAGTAGAGTTGCCGCCATCTGCTGCTGAGAAAACGAAGGCTACATTTTTCCATTCACCACCAACGTTGCGCTGCACATAAAAGCCTTTGTTGTTTTGCTCGGAAGCTGTTGTCCATTTTAATGAGACGCTCGTGCTGTTCTTACGGTCTGCAGTGAAGCCTTTGAATAGAACTGGAGTGACGATCTCTGCTATATCTGTTATTTCGCAAGTTTGAATGTTGCCACTGTAGCTCAAGGTGGCTAGGTAGCGCTCACCACTTCCATTGAATAGATTACCGTTGTCACTGTAGTAACAGTAGTAACCATAAGTTGTAGTTGATACATTGCTTCCGCCTGCGGACGCCTCCCAAACAAATCTTATATTAATATCTTTGTTCTTTTTATCCTTCACTGGTGAACCATCGAGTTTTGTGATGCTTAAGACTAATGGAGCTGAGGATGGTGTAGCCAAGGCGGATTCAAATGTGATTTTTACTTCACCTTCTTTTTTGAATGTCGCGCTGGCGTTCTGACTGGAATTTCCAGGAAAGGTTGAAGGACAATTTGCAGTGGCATTGCCTCCATTGTTAATTACATTAATAGTTCTTGTACATGGGGTTTGTGCATAGCTGCACATAATTAGAGAAGAAGCAAGGATTGATAGTAGAATCCGTTTCATAGTACGATAGTTTAAGTTTGACAAAAATGTTTAAGGTGCCCTAGCTCAGGGCTATGATGTTTTGTTACATCCTGCTCGTGAGGTTGATCGCGGAGATGGGTACTATCGGCTATTGATTAGGATACGAGGATAAGGTGGCGTATGCCAGGCTACATAGAAATGGAATGAAGGTTTACTCCAGGAAGTGATTGCTGCTAACAATAAATGTTGGACTTGGGTACGGCTTTTCTATTAGAGGAGATTAGGAAGAGTGTGTGACTTGTGAGGACGAAAGTAATAGCCAGCTACGAATAATGCAAGCTTTTTAAGAAAAAACTTTAGGACGCCTGCCCTGTTCTTATTTAAACAAAGCAGGGACTCAACGTAATAGAGGAATAAGAGCGATTGAGGTAACCCATTCTTCAAAGTGCATGGAACAAAAATTGCATAAATTCACTCACCAACTTCCTTTGAAATAGTTTAAGACTCCTATCCTTTCCTTCATCCT
>DASQNW010000198.1:0-3571 GCA_035644775.1 Chitinophagaceae bacterium
ACATCCGCTCCGCAACGATCGTGATCTCGACGTGATCATAAACCAGATCGGAAATGCAAGAATTGTGTTGCTGGGTGAAGCCTCTCACGGGACGGCCGAATATTACGACTGGCGTACTGCTATCTCTAAAAGCCTGATCCAGGAGAAAGGATTTGACATGATTGCTGTAGAAGGTGAGTGGGCGGACAGCTATCGGGTGAACCAGTTCATCCGCGGATCGGAGAAAGACAGTACGTCCGCGGTGCAGCTCCTTCGGCAGTATGATCGCTGGCCTACATGGATGTGGGGCAACCATGAGGTGGCGTCATTAGTTAAATGGCTCAACCGTTACAATCAGCAAAAACGCAATGTTGAAAAGGTGGGGTTCTACGGTCTTGATGTTTATTGCCTCTGGGAGTCTATGCAGGAACTGATGCCTTACATTCAAGGCAACGATTCGCTGGTGCGCATGGCCCAACAGGTGCAACAATGCTTTCAGCCTTTTAGTGCAGACCCAATGCAATATGCTTATGCGGTGGCAAACGCGTCAGCCAATTGCCGGCAGCAGACAGAACGCTTGTGGCAGGCTATCATGAATGTTACAGGCGGAGGCACGGCCTCCAACGAATCCCATTTCGTGATGCAGCAAAATGCATTAGTGGCGTTGAATGGCGAACGGTATTATCGTGCTTCTGTCAGCAGTTATCCCGGCTCATGGAATATCCGCGACCAGCACATGACCCAAACCATCAGGCGCTTATTAAGCTTTCACGGCTCAGACTCCAGAATTATAGTGTGGGAACACAATACCCACGTGGGTGATGCACGGTACACCGACATGGCAGCAGGTGATATGGTAAATGTTGGCCAATTGGTGCGAGAGGAGTTTGGGAAGGATAATGTTTACATTGTTGGTTTTGGCTCTTACGAGGGCACTGTCATTGCAGCGGAAAATTGGGGTGGAATGATTAAGACAATGAACGTGCCGCAGGCGAAAAAGGGAAGTTGGGAAGAGATGCTGCACAACTTAGGAGGTTCCAACAAATTATTGCTTTCCTCAGAACTCAGGAATAACGACGCGTTGATGAAACCAATAGGCCACAGGGCAATTGGCGTAGTATATGATCCACAAAAAGAATCTGGCAACTATGTGCCTTCCGTTATTCCAAACCGTTACGATGCTTTTATGTTCATAGACCGAACAAAGGCATTGCGGCCTCTTGGTACACAACCTAGAAATGAGCCGCCCGACACGTATCCCTCCGGCTACTAGGTATGCACGTTTTGGGCGGGGAGTAGTTAACGATTGTTTTGTGCGTGCAAAATCACGCACTTCTTAAATCATCTTCAAAGCTGCATCACCTACATTTGCTTTTCAACATACAGAATTTATGTCTCTGTCAACCACCAGGTATTGACATGAAATAAATGCAGTGCTTAGTAAGCTGTTTGTCATCAACTTTGAAACAATGAAAACGATCATATCGGTAAAGGACCTGGTTAAGTATTATGGAAATTTTGAAGCAGTAAAGGGGATTAGTTTTGACGTTTTCGAAGGTGAGATCTTTGGACTTCTTGGGCCGAATGGCGCAGGCAAATCTACCACACTTGAGATAATTGAAACGCTGCGGAAAAAAACACGTGGTGAAGTGGTGGTGGATGGATTCAACATCGACACACAACCTGACGAGATAAAAAAAATTATTGGTGTGCAGTTGCAGACCAGTGGATTTTATCCAAACCTCAACCTGGTGCAACTGATAGATCTGTTTAACGGATTGTACAATGCAAGAGTAGACCCCATGCAGCTTCTGGACATGGTAAATCTCAGAGATAAAGCAAAAGCTAAAGTGAAGGAATTGAGCGGAGGACAAAAACAACGCTTTTCCATTGCTACTACCCTCATCAATGAGCCTAAAATCATCTTTCTCGATGAACCCACAACAGGTTTAGACCCACAGGCCCGGCGCAACTTATGGGATCTTGTAAACAACATTCGCTCTAAGGGAACTACAGTAATTCTAACTACGCACTACATGGACGAAGCAGAATACTTGTGTGATCGTGTGGCTATCATTGACGCGGGTAGAATAGTTGCGATAGCTTCACCAGATGAACTGGTTGATCAACTCGTATCCAAAGGTTTTGAGCGGCCAAAAGAATTAAAGCGGGCAAATTTAGAAGATGTGTTTATACATTTGACAGGACATTCACTAAGAGAAGGATAATCATTATGAGTTTATTTGACAAGTTACAGGGAAACCGAAAAGCTAAAATTGAAGAGGAAAAACAGGCAGGGGCAAAATTTCTTGCTGAAAACAAGCAAGACAATGATGTTATAGAACTCCCCTCCGGCATACAATACAAGGTGATAACAGCAGGGTCGGGACCAAAGCCAGACATCAACAATACCATCAAAGCACATTATTCAGGCAAATTGCTCAACGGTTCTGAGTTTGACAGTTCCTACAAAAGAAACCAGCCGTTCAGTGCACCAATAACAAAATTGATAAAAGGTTGGCAGGAAGTGTTGCCCATGATGCCTACAGGAAGTAAGTGGAGGTTGTGGATACCATCCGATCTGGCTTACGGCGATGCAGGCGTGGGGCAGGCAGGCATACCAGGTGGCGCCATGTTGGATTTTGAAATTGAACTTCTTGAAATCATAAGCTAAGCAATGCAAGTCGACCCACGGTATCCAATAGGCACGTATACTCCAAAGGAATTTACTGAAGCTCAAAAAGATGAATGGCTGGCTGACATCAGGTTCTTGCCACATGCATTGGAAGCTGCGATAGACAACTTCGACGAACAGCATTTTCAAACCCCTTATCGTGAAGGCGGTTGGACATTACACCAGCTGATTCATCACATAGCTGATAGCCACATCAATGCATACTGCCGGTTCAAGCTGGGTTATACTGAACAAAATGCCACGATCAGGCCTTACGAAGAAAAACTTTGGGCAACCACTGAGGATGTGATGACCTTGCCTGTAAATGTCTCTCTAACACTGCTGCATGCCCTGCACCAGCGGTGGTATACTTTCCTTGCTTCCTTTACTGAAGCCGATTGGCAAAAAACCATTGTGCACCCCCAACATGGAAAAGAATTTACCTTATGGCATCTGCTGGGTATGTATGCCTGGCATAGCAGGCACCACACTGCGCATATCACTGCTTTGAGAGAAATAAAAGGCTGGTAATTTGTGTTGTATGAAGTGGAAAGTTATAGACTCAGAATACTTGTTCCAGGATCCGCCCTGGCTCTCTGTTCGAAAAGACAGATGCATGCTGCCGAATGGTAAGCTAATGCCTGCCTTTTACGTGAATGAATATCCCGAATGGGTCACTGGCTTTGCCTTAACAGCGAATGGCAAAGTGGTACTTGTAAAGCAGTACAGACACGGCATTGAAGAAGTCTGCATTGAAACACCAGGTGGGGTAGTAGACAAAGGAGAAAGTCCTGAAGCAGCCGTAAAGCGGGAGCTGCTTGAAGAAACAGGCTATTGTTTTTCAACGATCGAATATCTCGGAAAGATCTGTTCGAACCCGTCTACAGCTAATAATTTTCTGCATATGTATTTGCTACA
>DASQNW010000199.1:0-6037 GCA_035644775.1 Chitinophagaceae bacterium
ATGAATCACCATCCAGTAATTCTGCAGCAATGGGTTGAGGTCATTTCCATCCTTAACCATGCTAAGGTAGTCAGGCCGGGAGAAGATAGGTGCAGCCACTTCGTTACGTAATAAAACAAATGGATTTGATCCTATTTTCCATCCAAAGACGGAAATCCCGACGACCATGGTGGCAAGAAAGAACTGCACCAGGCTCACCACCGTCATCACGGGAGCTTCCCACTCCTTTGCTTTTGCAATCAGTATCAAGCCAAGAACACAGTGCCAGATGCTCCAAAGCAGGAAGCTGCCTTCCTGTCCTTCCCAAATAGCAGCAAGTAAATACTTTGGTTCGAGGGTAGTGCTGCTGTGTTGCCATGCATATTTGTATTCGAACAAATGATTGCTGACTATATAGTAGATTATTCCGAAAATAATGAAGACTGAGGCGGCTTCTGTTATAAAAAACATTCGCGCCAGTCTTTTCCACTGGAGTTTTTCGTCGGGTGCTACACGATGCACCGATAGGAAGTAAGTGATGGAGGCAGCTAAAGAAGCAATAAACGATAGTAGTATAAAAAAATGTCCAAGTTTGCCAGGCAGCAGATGCTCACCGAAATACTCCATCAGCAATTAATATTTTTTATTTTCCCTGAGAAGAGGCAGAGAGATTCTTTTCAGCGGCTTCCATGTTATCCTTATACTTTGAAGGGCATTTCATTTGTAGTTTGGTGCATTCGAAATAACCATCCCGCATATAACCATTCAGGTCAATGCCTTCACTTCTTTCCATTTCTGTAGGCTTTGCATTTTTGTACACCACCTTAGATCTTTTTCCATCCTGGTCAATAGCGTAAAATGTAGTGAGGTTGGGATCTTTTAGTTCGTCATACTCGATCGGTGTTGCTTTGTCGAGCTGCACCTTTACCACTACAAACTTGTTGTCCTTTTCACCCGCCGAAGCAAAAGTCTCGTATGTGGTCAGATCTTTTATAAAGAAAGACATGCCTGATATGGCGGCAACGATCAGTACAAGAATAATGATGTGGATTTTTTTCATGGAGGCGTTTCTACGCCGCAAAGGTAGAGCAAAAACAGGCTTTAGACGGTGTGAGTAAACATGATTTTGGTAAGGTTTGCTTTTTTCACAAAATAATAATCCCCTTTTCAGAATTCTAAAGGCTTCTAATTTGGCCTGTGACGTGTTTGCCGCTACCGTTCAAACAGCTTTTGTTTCTATGCACCACAAAGGGAATGCGCCGGCTAAAGCTTTTTGAAAGTCAAATATCAGGCGAGCTAAGACTGAAGCTTCAGATTGTCGCTATTCTCTTCAATGTGCCTGTCCATTGTATCCATTACGTTCTCAGGTCTCACATCTTGTGCGAGTTCGTCAATTTCGGGATCATTGGCGTCTTCAATATCCATTTTCTTAGCAATCTGCGTCACCAGGGTGATGAGCCGGGTAACCTCATGTTCGGTAAGAAGGCTCACCTGCAGGTCAAGGTCGGCGCGTTTATCTGCCTGTAGGTTCATCCTGTTTTGGCTAATCAAAACAAAGGTGGAAAGAAAAATAGCTTCTACAGAGGCAAACATAGCCAGAGTAACGAAGCTGGGGTCAAATGGCTCCAGTCCTAATAATCCAAGATTCCAAATAATCCAAATGCCAAAGATTGCAAGGTGCAGATACACAAACTGCATGTTGCCTGTAAAGCGGGTGATCTTATCGGCAACACGTTCTTCTACGCTTCGCTTTTGTTCTTCATCGCACCGGCGCTTTATTAAGGCGTCTATGTTTCTTTCCACTATACGTGCCATGCCGGTCTGCTCTCCCTTGCTTTTCATTGATAAGTCTTTTAGTAACTATTCAAAGGATTGTGCCACACTTTTCTTAAGAGCCGCAAAGAGGAAAGGCGCTAAGAGGTGCAAGGAGCAAAGTGTGTTTGGAAGGCGGTGGTCCGAAGTCCGTGATACGAAGTCGGAGGTCCGACAATTGGCCCCAACTTATCACATACTACTTATAACTTACAACTTTCTCCTGCATTCCGCTCCTCAAATTACGCAGCATATCCTCCACCACAGAAGGAAGGTTATACTCATGCTTCCAGTTCCAGTCAATTCTGGCAGGATCGTCGTTGATGCTTTGAGGCCAGCTTTGTGCAATAGCCTGCCTGTAGTCAGGCGCATAGGTGATGTTGAATTCGGGAATTCTCTTTTTAATCTCATCAGAAATTTCAGCAGGTGAAAAACTCATGGCCGAAATATTATATGACGTACGTATGCTGATATTCTCTGCCGGTGCTTCCATCAATTCAATCGTTGCCCTTATAGCATCGGGCATATACATCATCGGCAAGTAGGTATCGGGCTGCAGAAAACTTGTATACGATTGATCTTCCAGTGCAGCATGAAAAATCTCAATAGCATAGTCAGTGGTGCCTCCACCAGGCGCCGATTTATAGCTGATCAACCCCGGATAGCGCAAGCTCCTGATGTCTACTCCAAATTTGTGGAAGTAGTAGTTGCACCAAAACTCCCCCGCATATTTGCTTATCCCATAAACAGTGATTGGCTCAATAACCGTTTGTTGCGGACAATCGATCTTTGGCGATGTGGGACCAAATACTGCGATGCTGCTGGGCCAATACACCTTAGTGAGCTTCTCTTCTCGTGCAATATCCAGCACGTTCAGAAGGCTTTGCATGTTCAGGTTCCATGCAAGTCCCGGGTTTTTTTCACCAGTAGCAGATAAGATGGCAGCAAGCAAATAAATCTGTGTAACACCCTGCCGTATCACCTGCACATGCAACATCTCTTTGTTCATTACATCAAGCGCAACGTAAGGCCCTGTACCCCGCAACAATTCGTTTTCTTCCCGCAGATCCGAAGCAATTACAGCACTGTCTCCATAGATCTTTCTAAGGGCTAATGTCAGCTCCACTCCTATCTGGCCGGACGCTCCAATCACCAGAATTTTTTCTTTTGCCATACTTGTTCTTGAGCAGCAAAAATAAACAGTATGTATACAACCCTTTGTCCTTAACGCTAAACCTACAGCTGAGGCATTCACAATCCGGAACTGTGCTATCAGACAATTACATTTGCAGCATGAATAGTTTCATGAACCAGCTGTTCAAAGAACAAGAGTACGACAGCGGAAGCTTTTTTTTAATTGCCGGTCCTTGCGTAGTAGAAAGCCAGGAGTTGATAGAAGAGGTGGCGGAAAAAGTTTATTCAATTTGTAAAAAGCTCTTCATCCCTTACATCTTTAAAGCCTCTTATAAAAAAGCAAATCGCACCAGTGCAAGTTCATTCACCGGCCTTGGTGATGATACGGCGTTAGGGATGATCAGCAAAGTGGCACTAAAATATAGCCTACCCTGTACGACAGATATACATTCTGAAACAGAAGCGGCATTAGCGGCACAACATGTAGATGTGTTGCAAATTCCCGCCTTTCTCTGCAGGCAAACCGAACTGCTCGTTGCTGCTGCAAAAACAGGGAAAATTGTAAATGTGAAGAAAGGACAGTTCGTTAGTGGGCCTTCTATGAAATTTGCGGTGGAAAAAATACGGACTGCCGGCAACGAAAAAATAATGCTGACTGAAAGAGGAACAACTTTCGGCTACCAGGACCTGGTGGTAGACTACCGCAACATTCCATGGATGAAGGAAACAGGAGCCCCTGTGGTGATGGATTGCACCCATAGCCTTCAACAGCCAAATCAAACTACAGGTGTTACCGGCGGTAATCCACAATTGATTGCCACAGTTGCCAAGGCTGCTATTGCAACCGGCGCTGACGGAATTTTTATTGAAACGCATCCCGACCCTTCCTGTGCTAAAAGTGATGGCGCAAACATGCTGCGCCTCGACCTTCTGGAAGACCTACTCGTACAACTTGTCAAATTAAGAAAAGCGGTTGCATAAAGCATCGGATGATACCTCCATAAGTGTTTTAACCTCTGTTGTAAGATGATTGTTGCTGCGCTCAATTTAAATTTCAATGCCTATTTTCTTCATCAAGACAGAAGCGTTCAGGCTTGTGCAAACACCTTGCTTTAACTTGTAGTCGAAGTACAGCTCTTCTCCTTCTACCTGAACATCAAAATGGTAGTTGTCGATAGCCCCGGGATAAAGTTCTTGAAGTTTTGACAGCTCTACATCGTGTGTAGCGATTACAGCTACAGCATGCTGTCGGATCAACTGCCGGATTAGTGCTTTAGACCCGGTATGGCGGTCAAGTGAATTAGTGCCCCTGAGGATCTCATCCAATAGTATAAACAAAGGCTCTTTGCGACCGACTGCTTCGATAATGCTTTTGATCTTTTTCAGCTCCGCATAAAATGTAGATGTGTTTTCTGCCAGATTATCGGCTATGCGCATGCTGCTCATCAGCTTTACTAATGACAGCTGCATTTGCCGTGCACAAACCACAGAACCGATCTGCGCCAGAACGATGTTGACACCGAGGCTACGCAGAAAGGTGCTTTTTCCTGCCATGTTAGACCCGGTGACCAAAGCAATTCTTCCTTCGCCAACTAAGCTGAAATCACTGACTATTCTTTGCCCCGCCGGTATCAGCGGGTGACCGATACCAGTGCCACTGAAATGAAAATGCCTCTCTTCTAAAATCGGAAACACCCACTGTGGCTTGTTGAAATGGAGTGTTGCCAAACTATTGATCACTTCAAATTTGGCGAGTAATTCAAACCACTGCGAAACCTGAACCTGATTCTTTCTCCGCCAACTGTTTAATGCTCTCATCTGGCGCAAATCCCACAACAAAAAACTGTTTAGAATCAAAAAGAGAAAGACATTAAGGCGAAGGTCAAAACGATTCAGGATGTCCTTCAGTTTTCCAATCTGAACAAAGGCGGGGCCGCCGTCTACCATAACTGAATGCTTCAAGGATTTCAGCAATGGTGAATTGAATTCTTTTTTTTCAACAAACTGCATCAGCTGGAAAATGACGGATATTTCTCCAACAATTCCGTTGAGGTGCAGGTAGGCGGGCATAGCTTTTCTACTAAATACTCCTGCTGTTATAAAATAGCACAGAAATAAAAAGGAAAAAATACTAACAGGAATATAGCCTGCCATCGTGGCTACTGCAGTTGCGATGGTGAATGTAGTATATGCAAGTATTATCCACTTCCACCATTCGCCTGAGAACTGTTCCTGACTATTCTCTATCCAATACTTTGTCCGTAATTGTGTCTTGATGGTTACTGGCACTTGCGCTGCAAATGCCTGCAACTGTTGCCGCCATTTATATTGCGGCGCCAGCTCCCTGATTGCCTCGTGCCGAGCCAAAACTTCGTCGGCAGCTAAAGGCTGCAACAGATTTTCCGCAAATAATCGTTTTCCCTGTTCTGTATAACAGCGATTAATGAACTGGTATAAAGATGACGCACCAAAAAGGTCGAGGTCGTTTGCATAATCATGCTGCGCAGGAGCAAATTCATTTCCGTTCTCCCGGTGCTGAAAATCTTCATTGAGCATCTTCAGTTCCTCATTATTAATACTCAGAAGTGTTTTCTCATTGTTTAATTGTTTGGTATTGTTCACGTCCACAGACACAATGGACAGAAAAGCTGCAACGCCAACAATTATTGCAATCCAGCCAGCAGCCAATGAAAACGCAAATGCGTAGAAGGCAATCACACCTGTGACTAAAATAAGACCGAGCCGCAGCCATCCAAATAATGACTGCTTCTTTCTCAGTGTAGCCAGCATCCGCTCATGCTGATCTTTCTGCTTCTGGTAAACCTCAAAAGGCAATGACTGCATTATCCGGTGTGATTGTTATCAGCAAAATAGGGCAACTATATGTTGTTAGCCGCAAAGTACCAGCCGGTTTATAGACCAAACACGCCGCGGTTTACTTCCTGCAACACTTGCTTTTTCTGGTCAGCAGCTACAAGGATAGAAATATTGTTATCGCTGCCTCCGTAAGAAACCATCCTGATTGGAATAGCGTTTAGGCTGGTAAAAATCTTTTCTAACAGACCCTTCTCGGAAGCAATTTCACTACCAACAATCGAAATGATTGTTTGAT
>DASQNW010000200.1:0-12976 GCA_035644775.1 Chitinophagaceae bacterium
GTTGGCGGTCAGCTTACAACAACAGAAAAAAAGCAGCCGGATCCTGGTAAGACGTTTAGCCGCATGGCTATTACCTCTGATGGTGCGGGTTATGCAATCAGCAACGATGCTCACCATTTTATTGAATTCAGTACATCACGACAGCCCAAAATTACAGAGCACGGAAAGCTCGTAGATGATCCTGCAAACAAAAACGTTTCAATTCAAAATAGCTGCACCAGCTATGGCGGAGATGTTGTTGCCGAAGACAACGGCAAGCTACTGCTTATCAGTGGTCGCAACTATGTCTTTTCCATTGATCCGGCGACCAGGGTTGCCACACATCTTGCGTTAATAAAAGGCTTGCCGCCTCAGTTCACCACAAGTGCTGCCGTAGTACATACTGACGGGCAACTGCTCTTGAGTAGCGCTTCAGGTAATCTTGGAAACTTCCTTGTAAATCCGAAAAGCTGGACGGCGGTACCCTTTACTAGCCCAGGCGGCTCGTTCAATACTTCTGATCTTGCAAACAGTAATGTCATTGTTACCAAGCAAAAAGCGCCTATTGCTAAAAGGGAGAAAATTCGCTCGATCATCAATAATTTTTCTGGTCACTTAAGCCTTTATCCCAACCCAATTATGAGTGATGCCGGATTTACAATACACTTCAATGATGTAAAAGACGGCGCTTACATAGTTCAACTCATTGACCTGGGCGGCAGACCTGTTTACTCAAGGAAGATTAATCTCACTCAGAAAAATACCGTTCAAAATTTTCCGGTGACACTTACTACTGCAAAAGGATTGTACCTGGTGCGGGTTATGGACGCAGCAAAGAGGTCGGTATTTGAGCACAAAGTGATGGTGCAGTAAATCGGCCCAAATTCGGCTTACAGCTTGAATATCTTTGTCCAAATTTTCTTCTTTGGAAAAAACCAATTTTGTTGACCAAATCAGGGTCTTTTGTCGAAGTGGGCATGGAGGTGCAGGGATAAAACACTTCAGGAGGGATAAGCTAACTGCGTTTGGCGGACCTGACGGAGGTGACGGGGGCCGTGGAGGTCACATCATCTTGAAAGGCAATCGTAACTTATGGACGCTCCTGCACTTGAGATACCACAAGAACGTGTTGGCAGACGATGGTGAAAAAGGCTCAGATAATAATCGTACAGGCCGCAACGGAAAAGACGTCATACTGGAAGTTCCTTTAGGCACCATAGCTCTCGACGAGGAAACCGGCAACAAAGAGGTTGAGGTTTTAGTACACGACGAGGAAATAATCTGGCTGCCAGGAGGCAAAGGAGGCTTGGGAAACACACACTTTAAAACCGCTACTAACCAGGCACCGGAATATGCCCAGCCTGGCTTGCCTGGCAAAGAAGGCTGGAAAGTGCTTGAGTTAAAAGTTCTTGCCGATGTAGGTTTAGTGGGTTTTCCAAATGCGGGAAAGTCTACCCTGTTGTCTGTGATGACAGCGGC
This sequence comes from Chitinophagaceae bacterium, assembly GCA_035644775.1. Lineage (GTDB taxonomy): Bacteria > Bacteroidota > Bacteroidia > Chitinophagales > Chitinophagaceae > Flavisolibacter. The sequence continues at coordinate 1,459 of DASQNW010000200.1, forward strand.
CAAGCCCAAAATAGCTGATTATGCTTTCACCACAATCACACCTAACCTGGGAATTGTGGAATATCGCGATGCCAAAAGTTTTTGTATTGCCGATTTGACGGGGATTATCAAAGGTGCTGCAGAGGGCAAAGGCCTTGGTCATAGGTTTTTGAGACATATAGAGCGTAATTCTATCCTGTTGTTCCTCCTTCCTGCTGACAGTAAAGATCACAGAAAAGAGTTTGAAGTGCTTTTGAAAGAGCTTGGAGATTACAACCCTGAATTGCTTCACAAAAAATTTATCATTGCAATAAGCAAAACGGATATGCTTGACCAGGAGCTGACGAAAGAAATAGAAAACGAACTACCCGAACATATTCCGCACATCTTTATTTCTTCTGTTATGAATCATAACATTCAGCAATTGAAAGATTTGCTGTGGTTAACATTGAATGAAGAAAATAGCGTGAGCAGCGTAGCATGAGGAAAGCAGTAACGTTAAGCCTATTGTTAACGGCCTTAGCTGTTCTTTCATATTTCACCAAACCTTCTGATGAGGCATGTATGGTGGAGGCTATACAAAGTTTCCGTGAGAAGAAGCTAACTTATACGGCAGAAACCCTGCCTCCTAACATTGATAAAGTTGTTTTCAAACAAGTTGTGGAGCAGAAGTTTGTCGAAAGTATTAAGGTTGTGGATCGATTCGTTTATAAGGAAATCCTGCAAGTAGGGGGAGAAAAATCCGACCGGATCGGCTGGGGTGCTTTTGGTCGGGTGACTATTCAACTTAAGTAACGGTTCCGAAATCTTGCAGGTATTTCGCAAGCGCAAGCTCTTTCTTTTTAGCTTCAAGGATAATATCTACCTCTTTGCCGTAAGTGTTTATTGGTTCGTGAATCCAATCTCCGTGAGCTTCCTTTTTGCTCGATGGATCTTCCATTTCTTTTCTTGAGCTGGAATAATGAAAAACTGGCTTTAAGTCCCACGTGTTGTAAGCAGTTGTAAACGCTTCTTCTTCTGATTGGTTGCCAGGATGTAGTCTGTAATGGAAGTAATCGAATACAATTGGAATACCTGTCTGTTGGTGCAGCGGAAGCAGGTCTGCCACTGTGTACAGACTTTGTTTGTCATCGTTCTCAACGGTTAGTCTTCCCTGGAGTCTTGTTGACAACTTGCTGAAATTCTGCGCAAACCTTCGAAGTGTTTCAGCTTTGTCGCCATACATGCCGCCCACGTGAATATTGATTTTGTTCCAATGAGTGGAGCGGAGCTGCATATAATCAAAGATCTCAGAATGATGCTCCAGGTCCTTTATCGTGTTCTTTAAGGTTTCACCAGTTCCTGCAAGCTTATTGAATGGGCCGGGGTGAGCCGAGAAGCGGATAGAAAAATTTCCAATCTTCTCCAGCACGGACCTGATTTCGATGAAATCAGGCAACTTATTAATCTTGTATTCAGAAGCCCATGGAAAAAGGTCAGAGGTAATGCGAAATACGTTGATATTATTTTGTGTATTCCATTCCACTACTTTAAGCAACCCATAAACATTTTGTAGAGTGAGCAACGAAGCATACTGAATGCCTTTTTCATTAAAAGTTCGTCGGACCATTCCTTTGTTCGTCAACACTCCCATTTCACTTAAACCAATGTTAACACAAGCGTAGCCAAGGTTCATTTTACGTGTTTTTGTTAATCAACAAATTGATGGCAGTGTTGTTTACTATAAAAAGTTATTCTCGAATCAGTCTGAAACGAGAGCTTGGTTATAGCCACTTCAGCAGTCGATTAGGCATTCTTTTTGAAAACACATCAGTATGAAAAATATTCTTCTGTACTCCAGCTTTTTGTGCTGCCTGTTCGTGTCGTGCAATGCACAGGAAAGCGGCGGTGAAAACTCCGAAAGCGCAAAGACTAAGAAAAACATAAGTAAACGGCAGTATAGCATCACAAAAGCCGTGTCTTATAGCGATTTATTTTTAGATAGCATGGCGGTAGAAGGCTACATTAGCGAGAAAAATGTGCCCGATACTCTTGCCCGCCGTATACGCAGTTTCTACAATACCCGTAATTACCAGTTCGCCTGGTTTGCAACCAATGGATTAACAGAACAGGCGAGAGGGTTTTGGAACTTGCATGATTATCACACTACCTACAATCACGACAGTCTCTTACACGATAAGCAGTTACAAAAGACGATGGACAACCTCATAACAGAGGAAAACCTTACTGTCAGCGCCGGAAATAAAACCTACATCAATACGGAGTTAAAGCTCACACTACATTTTCTTCAGTACATGCTCAACGAATATGAACAAGGCTTTGTAAAAAGAAAGGAAATGGAGCGTTTTATTCCACGCAAAAAAGAAGATCCAATATTGCTTGCTGATTCGATTCTTACAAAAAAGCATAAGGACAATAAGTACTTCGAGGATGTAAATGAATCCTACGGAGCCCTGAAACAATATTTAGCGAGGTATGTAGAAATAGCCCGGAAAGGTGGATGGCCAACTGTAACAGCAGATAAGAAATCGTATAAGCGTGGCGTAAATGCTCCGGTAATTGCAGCCATCAAGCAGCACCTTCAAATTACCGGCGACATGCCTGGCGCCGACACAACACAAGTGTTTAATGACACATTGGAGCTTGCGATTAAGAATTATCAACGCCGGTTTGGATATACAGCCGATGGTGTGATCACCGCGTCTCTCATCAAAGAAATGAATGTTCCGGTTCAGCAAAGACTGCAGCAGATTATTATGAATATGGAGCGTATGCGGTGGATGCCGAGTAGGCCTTCCGGGGATCTGATTCTGGTAAATATTCCTGAATTTGTGCTGCACGTGTATGATGGTAAAAACAAGGCATGGACCATGAACGTTGTCGTAGGCAAGGAAGGGCACAACACTATGATGTTTACAGGAGATTTAAACCAGGTGGTGTTTAGCCCGTATTGGAATGTGCCACCAAGCATTGTGAAGAGTGAGATCTTACCTGCGCTTGCGAAAGATCCCAGCTACCTTGCAAAAAATAACATGGAGCAGACTGGAACTGAAGGTGGCCTGCCCGTAATTCGTCAATTGCCCGGCCCCGGCAATTCATTAGGTCGCGTAAAGTTTCTATTTCCCAATAGCTTCAATATCTATTTTCACGACACCAATGCAAAAAGCTTGTTCAATAAAGACAAGCGGGCTTACAGCCATGGGTGCATCCGACTTGCAGAGCCAGAGAAAATGGCGCAGTACCTTCTTCGACACCAGCCAGACTGGACGCCTGAACGTATTTCCGAAGCGATGAATAGTGGCAAAGAAAAGTTTGTAAAATTGAAAGATCCGATCCCGGTATTCATCACATATTATACCTCGTGGGTGGACGAAAACAACCAGCTAAATTTCAGGGAAGATATTTACAAGCATGATCAAAAGCTGGCGGCGAAGATGTTTGCAGGAGCTATGCTGGCGAAAAACTAATTCAATAACTTGCACGGTTACTAAACTGCTATGAATGCAATTGGTAGAAGTAACCACTTCAAGGTTAGCAAGAGATTTTTTACGGGTCAACGTCCTCGTGAATCAAGGCAATCCGAATTACATACAGCCGCTGGACAAAGATGTTGAAGAAGTATTTGACAAGAAAAAAAATAAAAGTTTTCGATTCGGAGATGCAAAACGCTGGATCTTAAAGAAAGATGATACGCTTATTGGCCGAATAGCGGCTTTTACAAATAAGAGATATAAGAACAAGGGGGACGATGTAAAGGTAGGAGGCATTGGTTTTTTCGATTGTATCAACGAGCAGTCTGCTGCAGAAATGCTGTTTGACGTAGCGAGACACTGGCTGTTGCAGCAAGGAATGGAAGCCATGGATGGGCCGATAAACTTCGGAGAACGCGACCGGTGGTGGGGTTTGGTAGTAGAAGGTTTTCAGCCCCCTTTGTACTGCATGAACTACAACCCTCCGTACTATCAGGGTCTTTTTGAACAGTATGGCTTCAGGCGTTTTTTTGGACAGGTTTGCTATGCAACCGACCCTCAAAAGCGGATCAGTGAAAAGCTTTTTTCACGACATGCTGCTTGCGCTGCAGATCCCACCTTTAGGTCGGTCAATATCAACAAGAAGGAATTGGAGCGCTTTGCAAAAGATTTCGCTGAAGTGTACAATGCTGCCTGGGCAGGTCACGGCGGGATAAAGCAGGTGCGGAAAGAACAGGTGCTTCAAATGTTCCAGAAGATGAGGCCTGTGATGGATGAACGGGTAATATGGTTTGTATATCATAAGGAACGGCCGATCGCGATTTTTGTAAACCTGCCAGACTTGAATGAATGGTTCAGGCATTTACATGGTAAATTCGACCTTTTGCATAAGCTAAAATTTCTTTGGATCAAGCATACAAAGCCGTGCAAGAAATTTGTCGGGTTAGTGTTTGGAGTGGTGCCGGAATATCAGGGAAAAGGAGTAGATGCATACATGATGGTGGAGGCGCATAGGGGGATTCTGCAGACGGACTATGTAGACTATGAAATGCAATGGATCGGAGACTTCAATCCCAAAATGCTCAATTTGGCAGAAGGGCTGGGAGATGTTTATAAAAGCAGGCTTTTGGTCACTTACCGTTACCTTTTCGACCGCACAAAGGAGTTCAAGCCTCACCCGATACTATAATAGCTACTCTCTACACATGCGGAACACTATCTGTACGCTTCCTTAGGCAAAAAGGGCTTTTTAGCACCAAAAAGATTTTTATTTAGGTTTGCTTCACTAAAATTACTTACATCATGAGAAGGTATTTGCTTGCTTTTTTTCTCACAGTTTTCATTCTTTTTAAAGCCGCCGCTGATGAAGGTATGTGGCTGCCAATGTTGTTGGGTCAGCAGGTCTACAATGATATGGTGAAGAAAGGATTGAAACTTTCAAAGGAGCAGTTGTATAGCGTAAACAAAGCTTCGTTGAAAGATGCAATTGTAATATTCGGTAATGGCTGTACCGGCGAAATGGTTAGCGCTGAAGGCCTGGTTTTTACAAATCATCATTGTGGTTACTCCAGTATTGCTGCAGCCAGCACTATGACGAACAATTATTTGCGCGATGGTTTTTACGCCCGCAACCGCGGCGAAGAGATTCCTGCACAAAGTTTATCCGTTCAATTTTTGTTGCGAATAGAAGATGTCACCAAAGAAGTAATGGATTCCCTGAATGGACTAGCAGGCGCAGAACGTGGAGCTCGCCAAACTGCTGTCTTAAATAACATAAACAAGAGGTTGAGTGATGCAGCCAAGAGCATTGAAACAAGGGTAAGTCCGTTGTTCAAAGGGAATCAATTTCTCGCATTTGTGTACCAGCGGTATAAGGACGTTCGCCTCGTTGGCACTCCGCCTGAAAGCGTAGGTAAATTTGGCGGGGATACTGATAATTGGGAGTGGCCCCGGCACACGGGCGACTTTGCAGTGTTTCGTGTGTATGCTTCAAACAACCAACCCGCGGATTACAGCACCGGAAACACGCCGCTTAAACCAAAATGGTTTTTACCCGTTTCACTGAAAGGCGTGAAAGCAGGTGACTTTAGCATGACCTACGGCTATCCAGGGGGTACCAACCGCTACGAATCGTCACTTGGTGTGCAGCTCGCAACGGAGATAAATAACCCTACCCTGGTGAAGCTTCGAGACATGCGACTGAAGTATATGTTTGAAGAAATGAAGAAAGATCCCGAAACCAAGCTTCAGCTTGCATCAGATTATGCCAGTATTGCTAATTACTGGAAGTTCTTTGAGGGTGAATCAAAACAGCTATTGAAGTATGATGTTTACGGACAGAAAAAGAAAAGCGAAGAAGCGTTCAACAAATGGGCCTCCACACGACCTGAGTACCAGAACATATTCAAAGACCTGGATGCTGCTTATGCCGCATGGCGACCATACACGAAGCACCGGGTGTACCTTAACGAGGGAATCTTTGGTTCCCCACTCCTTTCATTTGCTGCAAGCCTGCAACCCATCGAAAATGCTTTGGTGCAACCGGGTACTGCTTCCGCGTCAATCAAAAGCCTGGTCGATGCGGCATCCCAATCGAGACAAGCATTCTTGAAATCGGAAAACAAAGCCTCCGACCAGAATATATTAGCTGCAGTATTACAAATGTTCTATACTGATGTACCCAAAGAACAACATCCTATTGGTCTGTTTGAGGCGATTAGAAACAATTATGGCACTTTAGATAAGGCTTCATCATACCAGAAATATGCAGAAGAAATTTTTAGAAATACGATTTTGCTGGACGACCGCAAGTGGAACGATTTCGTGAAAAATCCGGATGCCAATTTATTGCAGCAAGATCTTGCCTATAATCTCGCCAACAGCTTCCTCAGAAATTACCAGAGCAAATACCTGCCGATGTATCAGCAGTTTGTTGCTAAAAACAATGACTGGGGTCGGCTGTATCTGAAAGGCGTGATGGAGATGAATCCCGGAAAAGTTATGTACCCCGACGCAACATTTACAATGCGCCTGAGCTACGGTAAAGTGGCTGATTATGAACCGAGAGATGCTGTTTCTTACGACTACGTAACAACTATGAAAGGCGTACTCGAGAAGTACGTGCCCGGAGATTACGAATTTGATCTGCCTCAAAACTTTATAACAATGGCCCGCAAAAAAGACTTCGGTCAATATAAGGATGCAAGGACCAATGATCTAGTTGTGGGCTTTATCACCACCAATGATATTACAGGAGGCAATTCCGGCTCACCGGTGATTAATGGAAATGGAGAATTGATAGGGCTAGCTTTCGATGGTAACTATGAGGCGCTCAGTCATAAAATGGCGTTCGACAAAGATCTGAACAGAACAATTTGTGTGGATATACGCTACGTGCTTTGGTGCATAGACAAGCTCGGGGGTGCACCGCATCTTATAAAAGAACTCACGTTAAGAAGATGATATGTTAGATCACGCAAAGCCATCTTCAAAAGACGGCTTTTCTAATCCGAATTAAATTATGCTTGATCTATGTGTTTGAGGTGCCTTCTGAGCTTCTTTCCTTTTCTATTGTTTGTTGAAAACGCTGTAGCACAATTTAGCATTTCTACCGACGCATCGCTCTTACGGAATTTAAATAGAAGACAAAAATTCTGGGCTTTCGGGCAGACGGTGCACCTAAACTTTCCACTCAGCGAAAAAGATGCAGTGTATGCGTGGATATCGTATTACACGCCGGGAAAATTCAAAAACAACTTCGTAGCGGTAGCCAAGGATCCTCTTTTTTCTCCGCAACAGGTATCATATACTGCGTATTCAGCTTTGCGGTACCGCCAGCTTTCAATTGGATGGAAGCATTATTTTACAGGTGCTTACAATGAAGAACTTGATTGGAGTATTTATGGTTTAGCAGGCTTTGGAATGTTGATAGGCAAAGCAACAAACACCTATGATAGACCCGTTGATACTGCTTCATACCAGGTACAAAGCCCCGCCGAGGGAAGCGGGAATTTCAAAAGGTTGACGTTTGATGTTGGTTTAGGAGTTGACTTTCCTGTAAGTACTGGCGTATTTCTTTACACTGAACTCAGAACGTGGATACCCACCACACGTTATCCTTCCACCTATTTGTACAAGGATAACTACCATATTCCTGCATTGGCTATAGTGAACCTTGGTATCAGGTTATTAATTGAGTAATCTATTCAAATACAATTCACCAGGTGTAGCCGACTATTTCAATTTTAGATCAAAACGACCTTCGGTTACTTCAATAGGAGATTCATTGTAGACGCTCGCAGCTTTGAACTGAAAAGTTCCCGAGAGAATTTTGTTGACAGTATCTGTTAATGTGATGTTGACAGATCCGCCGTGCTGGTTATTTGTTCTCCATTCCCCGGTGGGCATAAATCTCCGTTCAACATAATATGCGCTGTTTCCCGTACCTTCTCTAAACTCGTACACACCTGGCGTCTTTACATTTGTAAGCTGTATCTCGAACTCAGATTCTTTTGGTGATGAGGCAAAGTTTCTTGCATGGATAATTACAGAGCGGCCCGGCATATAATAAGCATCAAGAATAGGCGCGGTTGGAGCAATGCCAAAACCACTTGGTGCCCACAACTTGCCGTTTACTATAGCTCCGAAAGTATTTGCACCTGTTTGCGTAGCAGGCGGTAACTCTGAAACTTCTTTTTTGCATGATAACAGTAAACAACAAAACAAACCGGTTGAAACGATATTTTTCATAAGACTAGTCCACATTTTCAACAGAAAACTCCTTTAGAATTTCTATTACTGCAACGGAGCAGCTTTTAACTTTATTATGCAAAACGCAGGCATGAGTAAAGCTTTAACTATTCGAAAGGTGGAGCTGTTTAAACTACGCATCCCACTTGTTGAACCATTTGTAATCTCATTAGGGACGATCACCCACGCTGAAAACCTGGTGGTTCGAGTTACCACAGAAAATGGAATTGTTGGCTTTGGAGAATGCAGCCCGTTTTTAACCATCAATGGCGAAAGCATTGACACGTGCTTTATTGTTGGTCAGTATCTAGGCAAAGTGCTGAAGGGACAAAATGCCTCCAACCAGGAGGAATGCACCGATTTGATGGACAGGACCATATACGGCAATAGCAGCATTAAAAGCGCTCTTGATATCGCTATTTACGATATCGCTGCGCACCATGCAAACCTTCCACTTTACAAGTTTTTAGGAGGAAAACAGGCAAAATTGCTATTTACAGACATGACCGTGAGTATTGGAAATCCTGACAAAATGAAGCAGGATGCCATAAGATTTAAGGAAGCTGGTTTCCCTGCTATAAAAGTAAAACTCGGTGGCACACTGGAGGAGGACGTAGCCCGCATCCAAGCCATTCGAGACGGCATCGGACCAGATCATCCGATGCGAATTGATGCTAACCAGGGCTGGGCAAATGCAAGTGCGGCAATAGAAGTGCTGCAGGCCCTTGCTCCTTACAACATTGAACATTGTGAAGAACCTATTCCAAGGTGGCAGTTTATGGACCTGAGTAAGGTGTCTGCGGCCAGTACTATTCCGATTATGGCCGACGAGAGCTGTGGTGACCACCACGATGCTGAACGTCTCATTAGGTTGAAGGCATGTAGCATGTTTAATATCAAACTGGGTAAGTCTTCCGGATTCTTCAAAGCCAAAAAAATAATTGAAAAAGCTGCTAAGAACAATGTGCATTTGCAGGTTGGTGGTTTTATGGAGTCAAGGCTCGGTATGACTGCAGCAGCCCACCTCGCAGCATCAAGTGATCATGTACAACATTGTGATTTTGATACTCCCCTGATGTTTACCGAAGATCCAGTCTCCGGCGGTATTCAATACGGGCAAAACGGGTCAATTGAGCTTCCGGAGCAGCCTGGACTTGGTGCAGTGCTAAGGGAGGATGTTCTAAAAGAGGCAGAGACTATTGAGCTATAGCAACAGGCTATGTCACCTTAACAGCAAAGTGAATTTCAATACATCAATAGTGATGGTATCTTTTTGGTCTTATGAAGAGATCAATCAGATCATTAATTTTTACATTTTCATAGCAGCAGAAGCTTGTAACTTACCCTTATGAAGAACCTGCTTGCACTGTTTGTTTTGGCTCTCTACAGCTCCTTTTCATTTGCCTGTTCAACTTTCTTGCTGAACAAGAATGGCCATCTTGTATTTGGTCGTAACTACGATTGGGTCAGCGGCAATGGAATGGTAATAGTTAACGAACGCGGGCTAAAAAAGTCGTCGTTCGCTGTTGAGGGAGCGAAAAAGATCTCATGGATCTCAAAGCATGGAAGCATCAGCTTCAACCAGTTTGGAAAAGAGTTTCCGCACGGGGGTATGAATGAGAAAGGTTTGGTAGTAGAACTGATGTGGCTCACAGGCACGGAGTACCCCAAAGCCGATGAGAGGGCCGCCTTGAACGAGCTGCAGTGGATACAATATCAACTAGATAATTGTGCCACAGTAAACGATGTGCTTGCAACTGACAAACTTATAAGGATCGGCAGAGACGGCGCAGCGCCCCTGCACTATTTGATTGCAGACGCAAACGGTATTGCCGCTACAGTAGAATTCATCAATGGCAAAATGGTGGTTCACAACGGAAAGCAGTTGAAGTACCCTGTGCTCACAAACACCGTATATGAAGAAGCGCTCCGTAACGCAGCTCTAAAAGACCGCAGAGATAATTCAGTTGATAGGTTTGCAACTGCATGCAATATGCTACAGCAGTATCAGCAGTCAAATAGCAACCAAGCTCCCGTTGATTATGCATTCAAAATGCTGAACAACATAGGCCAGGGCAGTTATACCAAGTGGAGCATTGTTTATGATATCACACACAAGGAGGTACATTTTATCACCAGTGATCACAATCAGCGGAAAAGCGTCTGGTTCAATGAACTAGACTTTGGATGTAACAGCACACCTGCTTTTTTTAATCTCAGTAGCTCAAAATCGGGATCGGTATTCAGGCACTTTAGCCCGCTTACTGCCACAGAAAACAGAAAGATTCTGTATCAATCAGCCCGGGAGAGTAGCAGTCAGATCATGATTCCAGAACTCGTTCTCAACGGTGCTGCTGCATATTTTAGTTCAGTCAAATGCAATAAGTAAGGGCTGAAGTTCATCAGCCTGGTGGCAAATCTTTCCAACGCCACAAGTGCATACACGCGTAGGTTTTGTAAGGCGACCACTTCGAAGCAATCATCAACATTTTTTGCATCAGTTCTTTCTTATTGGTTGGATCAAGGCGGTATAGCTTCGCCATCGAAGTTTGAATACCATAATCGTCTGGCGCAAACACATCTTCCCGGCCGAGGGTGAACATCAACAACATTTCTACTGTCCATCGGCCAACACCTTTAATTTGTGTGAGCAGGTTGATGATCTCCTCGTCTGTCATAGAATGAAAGCTGTCATCATGTAACCGGTGTTCCAGTATAAAGTTGGCGACATTGATTGTATAATCAGCCTTTGCGCTCGAAAGTCCGATGGATCGAAGTGCCTCATGGGAGGTAGAAGCAATCTGCTGCGGAGTCGGCTCATGTTCGCCAAAAAGCTGAAGAAAGCGATTAAAGATTACTTCTGCGACCTTAGTGGATAACTGTTGGCTCATGATCGAGGCACATAAGCGTAAACAGACATTTGAACGTGTCTTTAGTTCTATAGGGTTCTGGCTAGCAATTATTTTCCTAAGCTTTTTATCTTTCGAAAGATGTTGCATGTAATCCATGAGCACTCATAATTAATTAAGCTCCTGCACCTTTGCAGCATATGTTATGTCAAGGCAGATAGTTACAACCGCCGACGGCTCCCACACGGTGCACTTGCACGGTAGCAATGTTATGTATCATTCGCATCATGGCGCTATACAGGAGTCGCTTCACGTCTTTATTTCTGCCGGACTTCACCACATTGCTATGTCTGATAATAGCCATCCCATTCGCATTTTTGAGGTGGGCTTCGGTACCGGACTCAACGTGTTGCTCACTTATATAGAAGCTGTCAAAGTTTCTCAACCAATTCATTATACTGCTGTTGACAA
>DASQNW010000201.1:0-15777 GCA_035644775.1 Chitinophagaceae bacterium
TGCAACATCTTCGCGGCCGGAATTAAGCACGCCAAAGTCGCCCACAAAATCAATAATGCAGATCTGGTTCGTTTGGAGGATGTCCAGCAAGTCTTCAAACGAGGAAAGGAAAACCTTGTGAGGAGTTTTTCCGGCAAGCGATGAACCAAACTCGTAGTTTGTAGCTACGTATACGTGTTAGGTATCAAAATCCGCGCCCCAGGCTGCATCATCTCGGAAGTGTTGTGAAGAGTTTCCTTGTTAGCTGCCAGGAGTTGTTCAATTGAAAGATGATATTTAGCAGCAATTTCTGGAAGAGTGTCTGTTTCTTCTACTATATGTTCGGTTATGATGCCTTCTTTGGGCCCAGGTGGAGTGGACTCTGCACCTGATTGATCTTGTATGCCTCTGTTGTTTTCCATATACACTTTTATTGGTAAAGACTAAATCTATGCCATAGATCTTATGATCGCTTAGTTTTTAGCCCGATCGTATTGTGGTGGCCAGCTTACATCTACAGCATGCTCCCTGGCAGCGTGCAATACAAAATAGGGGTCCCGAAGCATTTGCCTCGCCATAAAAACGAGATCGGCTTTTTCGGTGCTGATAATGCTTTCACCTTCAGCGGCGGTGGTGATAAGGCCGACAGCAGCAGTCATCACGCCAGCCTCTTTTTTTATGCGTTCGGCAAATGGCACCTGATACAGTGGAAGGGTATTTATTTTTACTCCGGTGATGATGCCACCTGATGAACAATCGACCAGGTCTACACCCATGCTCTTCAACTCTTTGCTAAGCACAATAGATTCTTCGAGCGTCCATCCACCTTCAACCCAGTCAGTAGCAGATATGCGTACAAACAGTGGCAGCGACGCAGGCCATTGATTTCGCACAGCCAGTGTTACTTCCCTAAGCAGTCTTGTCCTACTTTCGAAGCTCCCACCATATTCATCATCACGTTTGTTGGTCAATGGTGATAAGAACTCGTGCAACAGGTAGCCATGAGCAGCATGAATTTCTACCACCTTAAAGCCAGCCCTTAGCGCCCGTACCGTAGCACTGGTAAATTCAAGCACTACTTTTTTGATGTCATTAAGGTTCATTGCGGAGGGTGGCGGCTCACCTCTTTTGAAGGGAATGGCACTCGGTGCGATAGTGGTCCACCCACCTTCTTCGATCGGCATGAACTCACCTCCATTCCAGGGCTGCCTGTGGCTTGCTTTTCTACCGGCGTGGGCGAGTTGTATCCCTGGTATAGCACCTTGTTGTTCTATAAACGTAGTAACACGCTTAAGAGAGGGAACATGTTCTTCTTTCCAGATACCAAGGTCCCAGGGTGTAATTCTCCCTATCGGCGAAACTGCAGTGGCTTCAGCCATCACTAATCCCGTACCACCTACTGCACGGCTGCCGAGATGCACAAGATGCCAGTCGTTTGCAAATCCGTCTTTACTGGAGTATTGGCACATTGGCGAAACTGCAATCCGGTTTTTAAATTGAATGCTCCGGATCTGGAGCGGTTGAAATAGCTTCATGTGTAAAGTAAGATACAAAGTTGCGCAATGGTGGCTATGTGACTATTGGGTTGGCCGTCAGAACCGCTATATTTATTTTGTTGTATTTTCATGCCCTCGCCTTGCCATATTCAACAAGACAGCCTCTTTTGTTGAAGTACACGGTTACCGGTATTGAAGTTTGGCCCTATAATAAACAACCTATGACAGTTGAACATAATCGCTTACGAATAAATGCAGCTAAAGATGTGCCTTTGGTGCGGTGGGGGCCTTACCTGAGCGAGCGACAGTGGGGAACAGTTCGTGAGGACTACAGCCCATGGGGTGACGCATGGAACTATTTCCCTTTCGATCAGGCACATTACCGTGCATACCTATGGGGAGAAGATGGCATTGCCGGCATCTCAGACATTTTCCAAAACCTTTGTTTTTCAATTGCCTTATGGAACGGTAAGGATCCTATTCTAAAGGAACGTTTATTCGGCCTGAGAAATGGCGAAGGCAACCATGGTGAGGATGTAAAGGAGCTTTATTATTACCTCGATAATATTCCCACCCACTACTACATGGAATACCTGTATAAGTACCCGCAACAGGAGTTTCCATACGATAAGTTACGATTGGAAAACAGGATAAGGTCAAGGCAAGAGCCGGAGTATGAAATACTAGACACCGGAATATTCAACGACAACCGGTATTTCGATGTAAAGGTGACCTATGCCAAGCAAAGCGAAACAGATATCTTCATCAAAATAGACGTTACAAACAGGTACAGCAAAACGGCTGAATTAACTGTTTTGCCAACGTTGTGGTTTTACAATCGCTGGCAAGATAATGCGGTGGCAAAAAAGCCCTGCATCACTGCCCTTAGCAAAACTGCAGTGAAAGCTACCCATGAGCGGCTGGAGAACTACTACTTTTACTTTCAGCCGGCGCAAGAAATATTGTTTACGAACAATGAAACCAACAGACAAAAAGTCACGGGGGAGCCAAACAGTAACATCTTTGTGAAGGATGCATTCCACGATGCTATCATAAAAGGACAGAACTTGACTGCCTTGCGCAGAAAAAAATCAGGAACCAAATTTTCTCCCGTCTATCATCTGAAAGTAGCGGCGGGTGCTACCAAAACTACTTATTGCAGGTTGTCAACATCAGTTCTCAACAATGCCTTTGTACCGGGCTTCGAAAGTATTTTCGCCACCCGAAAAGAAGAGGCAGATGAGTTTTACGGCGCTATACTTACAAAAGGCATTAGCAGGGATATGGCAAATATCCAGAGGCAGGCATTTGCAGGCTTGTTGTGGAGCAAACAATACTATCATTTCGACGTGGAGCATTGGCTGAACAGCAGTGACGGCATCTCACCTGTCAGTCATATAAAGCAATCCGGCAGAAACCACGACTGGAAGCATTTGAAAAACCAGGACATTATCTCAATGCCCGACAAGTGGGAGTATCCCTGGTATGCAGCATGGGACCTTGCTTTTCAATGCATCTCAATGGCGGCTGCAGATGCCACTTTTGCTAAGCATCAGCTATTGCTAATCATGCGTGAGTGGTATATGAAGCCAGATGGTCAGCTGCCGGCCTACGAATGGAATTTTTCCGACGTTAACCCGCCGGTTCATGCGTGGGCAGCGATGCAGGTTTACAATATTGAAAAGAAGCAGAACGGCGTTGGAGATATTAATTTTCTAAAAAAGGTTTTTCAAAAGCTGTTGATCAATTTCACGTGGTGGATTAACAGAAAAGACAGAAATGGAAACAATCTTTTTGAAGGTGGTTTTTTAGGGCTGGATAACATCGGTGTGTTCAACCGCAGCTTTCATTTTCAAGGTGAGGTGCAGCTGGAGCAAGCGGATGGCACCAGCTGGATGGGCACCTATGCGCTTGATATGATGGATATGGCAATTGAGATTGCATTGCACGATCCTTCGTTTGAGGACATGGCTACCAAATTCTTCGAACATTTTGTATTGATCGCTGAGTCTCTCAATGAACACCATCTTTGGAATGAAGAAGACAAGTTTTTTTACGATGTACTGAATAGACCCGGCGGAGAACCAGTGTCACTGCGCACAAAATCGATCGTAGGCCTCACTTCACTCTTTGCGGTATCTACTATTGAAAAAAGAGCACTTGATCAATTGAAAGACTTCAAAAAACGAATTAGCTGGTTTGAAGGTTATCGCAAAAAGAATAATAAATTTTGGCCAAACGAGGAGCGAGGTGACGGAGAAGAGATACTACTGTCGCTTGTACGACAGGACAGGTTGGTATTTCTGCTTCAACGCCTGCTGGATGAAGAAGAATTTTTGTCTCCAGGTGGCATCCGTGCCTTATCGAAATACCACCGGAAGCATCCTTACTCTGTAGAATTTGACGGCTACTGGCATACTATTCAGTACGACCCCGGTGATTCCACTTCGGATATTTTTGGCGGAAATTCCAATTGGCGTGGCCCCGTGTGGATGCCGATCAATTTCCTCATCATACAATCTATTAGAAAGTATGGTGACTTCTACGGCGATAGTTTGCTTGTTGAGTGCCCTACCCGTTCCGGCAATAAGATGAACCTTTGCCAGGTGGCAGATGAATTAACAAGACGAGTAATCAGCTTGTTTGAGAAAGACGCTGCAGGCTACCGACACTTCAACGGTGAATACAACTGGTTTTATCAACAGAAGGGGAATGAACACCTGGTGTTGTTCTACGAATACTTTCACGGCGACAACGGGAAAGGTTTAGGTGCAAGCCACCAAACAGGTTGGACGGCACTGGTGGCGGAGCTGATTTCGGAATTGGGGTGCAAGGACGAAGCTGGAGAAAAGGCTCTTGAAAGTGAAGTAGTGAAGCTTAAAGAAGTTATCAGCGAATTGGTTGGCAAATAGTGTTGCTGCGGTATCAATGGCTTTTTCTTCAGTAGGATGTGCCTCTGCGCACCTAATATAGAATATAGAAGCATATTTATCCGCAGATGTGTTGTGAGGTTGGTTTCACAACAATGGCAGAAGCAACGCACATGAATTGACTTCACCGAAAGCAGCAAAAATTTCTGTTTGGGTGATGGTTATTAAAGTCGTAATTTCCTTTTACGATTGCTCCACCAAACCAAAGTGTATGAAAAAAGTCTCAGATATCCTCGGCCGCAAAGGCTCACATGTAATTTCAGTTTCTGCAGAAACAACAGTTTTGGATGCATTGAAGATCATGGCTGACCAAAACATGGGGTCGGTGGTAGTGAAAGAGGGCAACCAGTTTGTTGGCGTAATGACGGAACGTGATTACAGCCGGAAGGTTGCTCTGAAAGGCAAATCTTCAACTGATACGAAAGTAGGGGATATTATGTCGACTGACATGCCCAAGGTTACGCCAAATGATACTATCGACTTTTGCATGCAATTGCTTGCGGAGAAAAATATCAGGTATCTGCCTGTATTTGATGCAGGCGTGATGTGTGGGATCATTTCAGTTAATGATCTTGTAAAGGAAACTATACTTGCGCAGCAGGAAACTATCTCCCACCTTACGGATTACCTGCACATCAATATGTAAATTTATTGTTCTACAATTTGCACATTCCACCGGTTGCGAATAAGGTAGGTAGTCAGCATCATTTTCATGACTTCTATAGATAGGCCAAGGTAAAGAGCCGTCATGGCTAGTATTTCGCTTTCCTGTTCATCCACACTTCCGTTGCTGGTCATGATTTCGCACGCCATGGCAAACAAAGTTTCGCGGAAGTCCTGCGACACCAGGGGCGCTGATTGCTCAATTAGCAACTTGCTTCCGTGCTCGTTCTGCAGCATCAAAGCTTTCTTCGACAATAGATTTAGATCCGAGCCTCTGAACTTTGAGCTCAGGACAAGCATGCGTGAGATCAGGTCGATTTCTGATTCGCTCAAACTTTTATTTTTGTTCATCACACAGGAGAACAAAATAGCCACACCTGCTTCCTGCTCGTTTTCAATGCTCAAGTTCATGAAAGTGTTTTGGCAAATGTAAAGAACAAAGAAACGCCTTTAGGTGGCCACAAGAAAGTGCTCATGAGTGGATGGCGGTTGCTTTAAAACAATTGCGAAAGAACAAGCAGGCCGGCAACTTTCGAAGTAGCTGGATGATAACAAGCACCCGAATCACAGGTGCTTACTACATTTAAAGATTTCCCTTTTTCAATTCATTCACTGCAAAGTCTGCAGATCTTGCAGCAAAGGCCATATAGGTGAGAGAAGGATTTTGAGTAGACGTGGATGTCATACAAGCTCCATCAGTAACGAAAACATTTTTGCATGCATGTAGCTGATTCCATTTATTTAGTAACGAAGTCTTAGGATCATGGCCCATGCGCACCCCACCCATTTCGTGTATATCTAATCCGGGCGCCTGCTTTGAATCTGAAGTTTTAATGTTTTTGAATCCAGCTTTGGTAAACATTTCTGTTAGTTGCTCATGAAAGTCGTGCACCATTTTGTCGTCATTGTCGTCATAGCCAACGGATATCTTGAGCAGTGGAACACCCCAGTCATCTTTCTTGCTTGTATCCAGTGCTACGTAGTTCGTGTCTTTTGGAATGGTTTCTCCCATCATATGGGAAGAGACATGCCAGTTGCCGTACTCCGGATTCAAAAGGTTCTTTTTCAATTCAGCACCAACTAATCCTTCCATCTGCTGGTGAAGTCCTCTCCCAGTAGAAAAGCCGGCAGCATAACCACGTAGGAAATTCGTCTCCTGTTTAAAAACATTTCTAAACCGTGGAATGTAAGCACTTGTGGGCCTTCGACCATCTATAGTAAGATCCTTGAACCCCTCGTAATCTCCTGAGATTCTTGCTCTGTAGTTATGGAAAGCCACATATTTGCCAAGCAGCCCATTATCATTGCCCAGCCCGTTGGGAAAGCGGTTAGAAGTGGAGTTTAAGAGAATTAAATTGGTGTTCAGAGCAGCCGCATTTACAAATATGATACGTGCATAAAAGTCGATAGCTTCTTTGGTAGTAGTGTCTATCACGCGTACACCTGTAGCTCTCCCTTTCTGCTCGTCATAGATGATTGAATGAACTACCGATTGAGGCCGCAATGTTAAATTGCCGGTATTGAGTGCCCAGGGGATAGTGGTAGAATTAGACGCGAAATATGCTCCGAAAGGACAACCTCTCTGGCAGATATCTCTCTTTTGGCATTTACCACGACCCTGGCTCAGATGAATTGGCTGTGGTTCTGTTAAGTGGGCGCACCGGGCATAAATCACATGCCTGTCGTTATAATTTTTCTTTACAACATTCTGAAAATATTTTTCAACAACCGTTAGCTCCATAGCAGGCAGAAATTCTCCGTCGGGAAGTTGCGGCAATCCATCTTTATTGCCCGAGATGCCTGCGAATTTTTCTACATAGCTATACCACGGTGCCATATCCTTGTAGCGGATAGGCCAGTCAACAGCATATCCATCTCTGGCCGGTCCTTCAAAGTCAAATTCGCTCCAGCGTTGCGTTTGCCTCGCCCAAAGAAGTGATTTGCCTCCCACCTGGTAGCCTCTGATCCAGTCAAACGGTTTCTCCTGAGTATACGGATGCTCTTTATCCTTCACAAAAAAGTGCACGGCGTCTTCGCGAAACGCATAGCACTTGCTCACCACCGGGTTTTCTTTTACCATGTCTGCGGGAATGCGTCCGCGATGCTTGAACTGCCATGGATACATGTTAGTGGTGGGATAGTCTTTCTGGTGCTTAACGTCCCGGCCTCTCTCCAGCATCAAGGTCTTCAGCCCTTTTTCACAAAGCTCTTTAGCTGCCCAGCCGCCGCTGATACCCGAGCCAATAACTATGGCATCAAATGTTCTGTTCTTTATAGTATCGTTGCTACCCATGTTGTTGAAATCGTTTTTTGTCTTTTACAGGAAAGCTGCCGCTAAACCGGCCTGGTACCAGTTCATACACTATTAAATTAGTCATCACGTACTGCGACTTCATGAAGCCCTGCACCGTCAGCTGCTTCATGGCCGAAAAGAAAGACGAAACGTCGCCCTCGAATTCCTTTCTATCAATCCGGGTAAGCAACTGCTGGCGTTGTTGCGAATTTGCTTTGATGAAGGAATTGCTGTAATGTTTTTTTGAAAGCTTGTCAAGTTCGGAAAGCCCGTTCAAAAATTTATCCTGGTCTTCCTTCTCATAGCAATCATCCATCATCACCAACACAAACTGGTGTACGCCGAGGTCTTTTGCTCCTGGTGTATCTGTTTTTGGAATGATGGTTTCGGCTACTTCTGCTAGCAAAGCCTCCTGGTCAGCTGAAACTTTTAGTTTTTGTAACGGGATAGAAGCTTTCTTGTCCTGTTGAAGGCAAGACGGGAAAAGCATGGTGCCACCCGTAAAAAGTAAGATGTTTTTTAGCGCAACACGCCTTTGCATATGGCAATAATTGGTGAATTTTTGGCGCATGCACGCCAGAGTCTCAAATATAACCTGAAGAGGCTAGTAAATAAAATAATTCAACGGTCGTATTCCTGCAATATTGTTTGGGTTCATTTTTGTATTTCTTCCAAAAACCATTTTATGAGCAACAAAGAAAATATATCGGTAAATCATCAAGATCATCCACACCAGGAAGGGGCTCAGAACAATACGCCTCCTGTGCAGCAAGGAAAGCACCAGGGACAGCGTCACGCGGAAAACCACAATCAGCCTATGAGCAGCATGAACCAGGAATCTGCGGAACAAAAGCAAGGAGCATCGCATGGTCAAAAAGACGAAGGGGATATGCAGCAGGGACAACGACTTCCTTAAAATCTGCAACGGAAAAGCGGCTCCAACCAAAGCCGTTTTTTTTATGCCACAAAGGCCGGAAATGATCTGAAAATTGCATTGAAATAAACCGCCACAAAGGTTACATTACACCAACTCAAATGTTCCATTCATAAAAGAAAAGTATTTGACTACAATACCTGTTGAAACCGGTGCTTTTAAGTGTTTCTCCTAAGTTCATCTTATAAATAACCTTGTTCACCGATAAAAACTGCTTTTAACACAAAATACTGGTTGCGCTTTTCAAACTTTACTTTTATTTTGAGTCGTATATACCAGAGCAAATAACCCGTTGTTTAATCCAATTTATCCTTAACAATTGAATTATGTTACCCCTCGAAATTAAGACTCCGCACCTGGAGCATGATCCCGAACTTACTTACCGCTGGTCCGAACAAAGAGCAAATGAATGGTTTGAAAGAAATGGCTGGATGATAGGTTGTAACTACATCCCTGCTACTGCCATCAATCAATTGGAGATGTGGCAGGAGGAGACTTTTGATCCGTTCCTGATCGACAAAGAACTGAGCTGGGCCGAAAGTCTTGGCTTCAACACCATCCGTGTGTTTTTGCACCACCTTATCTGGGAACAAAATCCGCAAAGCTATCTACAGCGCATCGAACAGTTCCTGGGTATTGCATCTAAGCACGGCATCAGAACCATGTTTGTGTTGTTCGATTCGGTATGGGATCCAAATCCAAAGCTTGGCAAGCAGCCCGAGCCTAAACTTAACGTTCATAATTCTGGTTGGGTACAGTGTCCCGGATACGACGTGTTGAACAACCCCGATCGTTACGACGAGCTGCATAGTTATGTACATGGTATTGTTACGCATTTTAAAGATGATGAAAGAGTATTGATTTGGGATCTTTTCAACGAGCCAGACAATATGAACATCACGAGCTATAAGGATATCGAATACGAGCGCCACAAGGCAGAACTTTCGATGGAGCTCCTGAAAAAAAGCATCAACTGGGTTCGTGTAGTAGATCCTATTCAGCCAATTACAATGGCTCCATGGCAGTGGACCAACATGGAAACACTTTCTGTGTTAGACAACTACATGTTCAGTCATGCTGACATCATCAGTTTCCATAATTATGAAGACAAGAAAAATCTTGAAAAAAGAATTCTTGATCTAAAGCAATTTGGACGTCCATTGTTGTGTACGGAATATATGGCGAGAGGTCTTAAAAGCACATTCCACCATATTCTGCCTATTTTAAGAAAACACAACGTAGGAGCTTACAACTGGGGTTTTGTTCAAGGAAAGTCGCAAACACATTGCCCATGGGATAGCTGGCAGATCCAATACGAAGATGAACCGGAACTTTGGTTCCACGACATCTTCCGCACTAATGGTGAGGCTTACGATCCAAAAGAAGTAGAGTTCCTGAAAAACTTTATTGCCCGCAACATCAAAAAGAAAGAAGTTCGCAGAAGGAAAGTAGCGTAAACTATTTCATAAAGAGAAGTCCTGCAGTCTGCGGGACTTTTTTATTGCGCTAACTTCAAACTGCAGAATTTCTGTCAGTTGAAAAACACGGGCACAGATCAAAGCAAATCACACCATGTATTTATTCTGCCGTATTGAAATAGTGGGCTTCAATAACTGTGTGTCTTCGTAAATGATCTCAACAAAACAAAAAAAAGTCCTGCTAAAGCAAGACTTTTATTCAGTAATCAGCATAAATCAGGCAAAAACATATTTGGTAATGCCCGGCGTAGCTGCCGCATAAACACCTTCATCATTTGGAGTAACAGGAGGCGCAGCATTCCAGTCATAAACTTTAGGCTGGAGGTCGATACCGGAGTTGATAGCTTTATCCCACTCTATTACCTGCCCGCTATAAGTAGCCATGCGGCCAAGAATTGAAGTCATACTGCTGTAAGCACCGTTGTCTGCGTCGGCAAATTTATAGTCGCCTTTAGCAACAGCTGCGAAAAGATCGTCGTGTTCTGTTTGGTAAGGATTGTTTTCTCCTTTTTTGTCGAACTGGTAAAGCACCTTTCCTTTGTGATCAGTGATTGACGCAGCACCGCACTGAATCTTTCCTTTTGTGCCTACAAGTAGTTCGTCCACCTTCGCCATTGTTTTAGGCTGATGGCGGCACTGGCTGTTTAAGATAGAGCCATCTGCGTAGTGAAACTCTACGTAATGGTGATCGAAGATCTCACCAAAATCTTTTCCTTTGCGCACCTCACGGCCACCCATTCCTTGTGCCCGCACAGGATAGCCACCTTTGAACCAGTTTACAACATCAATATTGTGAATGTGCTGTTCCGTAATGTGGTCGCCACAGAGCCAGTTGAAGTAATACCAGTTGCGCATTTGATATTCCATCTCTGTCATGTTGTACTGGCGCTTCTTCACCCATACGCCATCGTTATTCCACCAAGCCTGGGCCGAGGTGATATCGCCAATCATATTTTTCCGCTTGAACAGCTCGCGGTAGGAGTTTTGGTAATGCCTTTGAAGACCAACAACTACATTTAATTTTTTCTGCTTGGCAATTGCTGCAGCTTCCAGCACTCTTTTCACTCCAGCAGGATCAACAGCTACCGGTTTTTCCATGAAGATGTGTTTGTTCTGCTTTACAGCTTCTTCAAAATGCAGGGGTCTAAAGCCTGGAGGTGTGGCCAAAATCACTACATCAGCTAAAGGAATAGCTTTTTGATATGCATCAAATCCAACAAATCTTCTTTCTTCCGGTACATCTATTTTGTCTTTCAGCGTTCCCTTTGCACCCGACCAGTCGGCAATATCGTCTGCGTTCAGTGCTTTATAACAATCGTCAAGACGATCTTTAAAAGCATCTGCCATAGCTACCAACTTTACGTTTTGTTTCGAAAGAAGCGCTTGCATGGCAGCACCCGTGCCCCTGCCACCACAGCCCACGAGGGCTACCTTAATAACGTCGTTAGCACCGGAAAAGAAATTGGCGCCAGCCATGTTAGCTACCAATAAGCCACCGGCTAAAACGCTGGATTGTTTTACAAATTCCCGCCGTGATTTGTTGTGAGAAAATTCCATATTCTGGTTTTAATTATGAGTAAAATTATTGTCCAAGATGTTGTTTGTAAAATGCTTCTGCTTCTTCGGCAGTTGGTTGTTTTACAGGCCGCACCACTCTAAAGCCTACAAAATGCCCATCTGTGAGCCACCAACGGCTTTTGGGAATTTGTGGATCTCTTTTGTTCCAGTCAGGTTCCCAGGATCTGCGGCTGGCAACGCGGAGGTCTTTTGCATCTTCTTCATAAGATCCGCCTCTTGCGGTGCGGGGATGCCGGCCTTCTGGCGTTAATACCGGATCAGCAGCACCATCTTCAATTTTAGCAAAGTAATCTGGGTTGTATTGATCTAAGGTCCATTCTGATACGTTGCCAAGTATGTCGTACAAGCCCCAGGCATTAGGCTGCAGTTGTCCAACCTTATGATATACGTTTTTGCTATTGCCCTTAAACCAGGCGTACTTACCTAGATCTCCAGGATTCTCCCCAAATGGATAAATGGTAGAGGCGCCAGCACGGGCAGCATATTCCCATTCAGCTTCTGTTGGCAACCGGTGAAAAATGCCTGTTTTTTTATACAGCCAACGACAGTACATCAATGCAGTAAACTGTTGCATGCTGTTGGCAGGAAAGCCACCTGTTTTCCCCATTCCCCAGGTAAGATCGATGTATTGTGATGTTGGTCGGGTAACCGCGTCAGCTTTCGAGTTTACGGGTGTAGCCTCATCTTCAAAAAAAAGATTGAATTCGTCGTGAGTTACTTCGTAAGCGCCCATCCAGAAGGGTGCGATAGATACCGAGCGCTGAGGCATCTCGTCTTTTTCAGCATTTTTATCCTGCTGGCTGCTACCCATGGTAAACTTACCTGCAGGGATAGGAACCATTTTAAATTTTATAGCGGAACTGATTGTTTGTTCGTAAGAAGCAAAGCTGCTATCTCCCTGTTGAGAAAAACTGCAACGACAAATAAGAACGAGGACAAAGGCAAAGGCAAACTTCACTGGCAGCAAACTGTTTAAGCAGCAATGTAAATATTATTTACCTAAATACCGTTGCATGCTGTTGGTACTATGCATTTTTAACTGATCGTTATTCATTTCAGTGATCAGTAGTGCAGCGCGGTGTAGGCGGGCAAGTCTTTTGGCTTTACGCAGAGGAAGAATACTGCATGCAGTAGCCAGCCAGTCTGCAAGCGAACCGTCGGCAGCAATTACGGTTACATTGCGCTGAAAAGTGGTTCCGTAGCCGGTTGTTGCATCAATAATATGCGAGTACCGCTTCCCATTATGGGTAATGTATTGGTACACATCGCCAGAAGTGGAGACGGATGCGTTGCTAAGCTCAATGGTTTTTTCAAGGTATTTGTCTTCTTCGCCAGGCATGTTCACTGCTACAGTCCACCCGCTTTTACCCGGAGGAGCATTTGTGCAGACGATGTCGCCGCTTGCATCTACGAGCGCCGATCGAATATTCCGACTACTTAGAAATTCCGCCACTTGCTGAGCAATATATCCTGCTGCTATGCCGCCGAGGTCGAGCTGCATGCCTGGCTTCAGGAGTTTCACCTTCGACAAAGAACTGTTGAGCACCATGCATTGTGACCCTGTTTTTGAAAGGGCTTCTTGAATTGCCACAGGTTCTGGAAAAGCTTTTTGTTTGCGGGCTGATCGCCACAACCTGCTGAGAGACCCTATGGTAATATCGAACTTTCCCCTGGTCTGCTTCCACGCCTTTTGTGATTGCTCAACTACTTTAAAGAGGTGTGGAGACACCGTTACAAAGCTATCTTTCCCTGCAGTTGCACTAAGCCGGGTTACCTCGCTTGAGTCCTCATAATCACTGAAGATCATGTTTAGTGAATCCACCAACCGGTAAGCGTCGTCAACGATTTTATTGGCTAAGGCGGAGTCTATATGAAAGGCAATTATCGTAAAAGCAGAACCCATCTTTGGCCTCGTAAATGAAAACCGTTGCTGTGCATTTGCGAAGAAGGAATAGCATAGGGCAAAAATCAAAAAACTGATGCGCAATGACGGTGATATTAAGAATGTCGGTAAATTTAGCCACTAACGGTTCAACATTATGCAACGTAGAAATTTTTTAAAAAAAGGTTTAGTGGCGGGTTCAGCCACGATGGTAAGTTCCAGCCTCCTCACCACCATAGGTTTGTCAAGAAAGGAACAAACCCAATCTGATCACAAGACATTCCAGATGAACTACGCGTTTCACGATGGGATGTTTAAAAACCATGGCGGCAGCAACTTCATTGATCAGATAAAGTATGCGCATGCGCAGGGATTTCGTTCTATCGAGGACAATGGTATGATGAAGCGTCCAGTAGATCAGCAGGAGAAAATAGGTAAAACACTGGCTTCTTTGGGTATGCAAATGGGAGTTTTTGTAATTGATGGAGGCGATAATTGGAAAACCTCTCTTGCCACTGGAAAAAAGGAGTTTAAAGATACTTTCATCAAAACCTGTAAGGAGGCCGTGAACGTGGCCAAGCGTTCTAATGCAAAGTGGATGACCGTGGTGCCTGGCTTTTACGAGCGCAATCTTCCCATTGGTATTCAGACGTCAAACGTGATCGATGCTTTAAGAAGCGGCGCTGAAATTTTTGAACCCCATGGATTGATTATGGTGCTCGAGCCGCTAAGCGATACTCCTGACTTGTTTCTCCGATATTCTGATCAAACCCACATGATCTGCAAAGCAGTTAATAGTCCTTCCTGCAAACTATTGTTCGACATGTATCATATGCAACGCAACGAAGGCAACATCATTAACAACATTGATAAAACCTGGGACGAAATCGCCTATTTCCAGATTGGTGATAATCCGGGTCGCAAAGAACCGACTACTGGTGAAATGAACTATAGAAACATTTTCCGCCACATTTATAATAAAGGTTATCGTGGTATCCTGGGCATGGAACACGGCAACGCCAGGGAAGGCAAGGAAGGAGAACTAGCTTTGATCAAGGCTTACCGCGAGAGCGATAGTTTCGTTCCATAACCTTTTGCTGGCTCAGCTTTTGAACGGAATGCATAAAACTGCGCATGCCTGAAGGCCCATCTTTGATAATCCTGAAAGAAGAATTGCAGATTTTCAAAGGCAAGAAAGTTATTGCTGTTGAAGGAAACTCTAAAGAAAACATCAAACAACTGGAGAGCCAGCGCATTTCTGATATAAAAAGTTGGGGTAAGCAATTTTTGATTTGCTTCGACAACACAGTTCTGAAAATACACTTCCTTTTATATGGCAGGTATCTTATCAACGAAAGAAAAGATAAGCCTTCCCGACTTAGCCTCCAGTTCGATGATGGAGAAGTGAATTTTTATAACTGCTCAATCAAATTTATTACTCAGCCTCTGGACGAGATCTATGACTGGTCTTGTGACGTAATGAGTGATTGCTGGGATGAAAAGTCTGCGAAAAAAAAGTTAAGGGCAGCCAGCAACACACTGGTTTGCGATGCTTTACTGGATCAGAATATTTTCTCTGGAGTGGGTAACATTATCAAGAACGAAGTACTGCATCGCATAAAAGTTCACCCGGAAACAGTGGTAGGTGCTTTGCCCCCAAAAAAGCTTGCGGAACTGGTAAGGGAGGCGAGGAATTATAGTTTTGATTTTTTGAAATGGAAAAAAGAATACGTGTTGAGAAAGCATTGGCTTGCCCATACTAAAAAAACCTGCACCCGCGATGGAGCGCCGATCGTGAAAAAATATTTAGGAACGACGAATAGAAGAACGTTTTACTGCCTGGCCTGCCAAAAAAAATATGTATAATGAGCCGGAAAGATCATAAAGTGCGTTCCCTGACGATATGGAAATTCTTAAGTGCAATAGCAGTGTCATTGCTATGCGCCTGCAGCGCCAAGCCATTTGTTGAAACAAATAGGCTCTATAAAAAGCAGGTAAAGCAGTATGCAAAAATTCTCAGGCGTATGCCTTTGACGGACTCGCTTCATAGTGCTTCCCATTGGGTGGGAACTACTCACTTTAATTTGAGGAAACCGAATTACGTTATCATTCATCATACGGCGCAAAATAGCTGTGCCCAAACCCTGAAAACGTTTACTAGTCCAAAAAGTCCTGTAAGTGCCCATTATGTAATCTGCCGTGACGGAACCGTCTACCATATGTTGAACGACTATTTAAGAGCCTGGCACGGAGGCGTAAGCAGGTGGGGAAGCATTTCAGATATCAACTCTTCTTCCATTGGAATTGAGTTGGACAACAACGGAGCAGAACCTTTTCCGGAAATGCAGGTAAGCAGCTTGTTGAATGTTTTGTCAGTTCTAAAAAATGCCTATGCAATACCTGAATCAAACTTTATAGTGCATGCTGATGTTGCACCGGCAAGAAAACAGGACCCTAGCAGGCATTTTCCGTGGAAAACTCTCGCTGAAAAAGGATATGGTTTATGGTACACAGATACTACGGGATTAGCCGTGCCTGGATATT